>DASTKD010000543.1:0-2456 GCA_035716135.1 Ktedonobacteraceae bacterium | reverse complement strand
TTTTCCTCAGCAATCCGACCGCGCCGGGCTGGAACACAGTATTGTCTGGCATGTTGTATACGTATGCTGCGTGGGCGATCATCACATTTTTCTTGACCCCCTTAACCACTGCCAAAAACTCGAATGCCCGTAGCTATGGATTGTTATACAGCCGTATACGGCAGTTGGAGACGCGCCTGTTTGTTATCAATGACCTGCATCACGCGAATCCACAGCAGCCCCTGGCAGAATATCAAGAGGTAGCCTTGCAGGAAGCGCTTGATAAATTCGATGACCTGAATAGCGACCTGAATGATGATACAATGCGTTTGCCCTGGGTGATGGGTTTCGGCTATGTTAATGCCTGGACCAAATTGCACCGCGCGGAAGAGGCGCTGGTAGAGGTGGAACCGGTAGAAATGACGATGCGCGGGGCGATGCATGATAAAATGGCGCTCACCGGCTCGCAGATCAGCAACCGCGATGAATTGCTGGCTAAAATGCTGTACGCGGTCAAGAAACTCGATCCGTCTATGACAAGCCTGTTCAGGGTGTCTGCCACACCGGGCGAAAACGAGAATCCCGACATTCAGCAATTACTGCAAGATGTGCAAAAAATCGCGCAGCATCTCAAAGTACACCTGGGAGCGGACGAAGATCATTCCTCCGGTCCACGGGTAAAGGCGTCACACGACGGAGAAGACGAGGCCAGAGCGCGTTTGACGCTGCGAGAGGTGAGACGCGCGCTCAATGCCTACCGCGACCACCTGTTTGAAGGGCTGATCCGCGCGCGCAACAACCTGCTGGGAACCATGTTTGTCACGGGATTTGTGACGCATTTACTACTGTGCGTCGTCATCCTGGCAATGGCAGCGGGAAGCGCGGCCAGCGATGTTAATCGCGCCACCATAGCCGCCGCTACTGGATACTACATTGTGGGAGCTATCGCAGGCCTTTTCGGCAGAATCAATCAGGCCGCTATCGCAAACACCGCCGTTGATGACTATGGCTTTTCGTTCGCGCAGATGATCTCGACGCCCCTGCTTTCGGGGCTGGCAGGCATCGGCGGCGTATTGATAAGTAGCGCGCTCACCTCCTTTACTGCTCAACATGGGTTGACCGCGCTCCAGAGCATCTTTACGCAGACCCAGCCCGACACATTCATCATCGCGGCTTTCTTTGGCCTGACGCCTAACCTGCTGGTGCGCGGCCTGCAAAATCGGGCCTCCGGTTACATCTCCGGCCTGCGCTCAAGCAAAACCACCACCGCCAATACCAACATAAGCACCGGCGGCGATGGACAAAGCACGGGGGATTAGACCTGGCAAAACATACCAGGCCCCGCCATTGTCATCCTTCGCTACGCTCAGGATCTCTCGCAGGCACAGTACAGATCCTTCGCTACGCTCAGGATGACAATAGCGGGCGCGCGGCTCTACCCCGCCCTGCTATAGCATGGCTGGCACGCTCCAATGCACTTGGCTGATGCAATTGACCATCCAAAATGGTAAAATGTGAGCAAGGAAGCGTACATTTTATCTCATTGGTAGGAGACAATTTAGTCATGCAAAAGCAGACAGGAACAATACAGGTTAAGCGTAATTTCCCAGAGATGCTCAAGGGCGGCGTTATTTGCGACGTGGTCAACGCCGAGCAGGCGCGTATCGCGGAGGACGCCGGGGCGTCGGCGGTCATGGCGTTGGAGCGCGTGCCAGCCGACATCCGCGCGCAGGGCGGCGTGGCGCGTATGAGCGACCCCGAACTGATTATTCAGATTAAAGAGGCGGTGACGATTCCGGTGATGGCGAAGTGCCGCATCGGGCATTTCGTGGAGGCCGAGATTTTGCAGGCCATCGGCGTCGATTGCATCGACGAGTCCGAGGTGCTGACGCCTGCCGACGAGCATTTCCACGTCAATAAGCATCTTTTCAGCGTACCGTTCGTGTGCGGCGCGCGCGACCTGGGTGAGGCTTTGCGGCGCATCGGCGAGGGCGCGGCCATGATCCGCACCAAAGGCGAAGCCGGCTCCGGCAACATCGTCGAAGCGGTGCGCCATATTCGCGCCGTCATGGATGGCATTCGCCGCCTGCAAATGCTGCCCGAAGAGGAATTGATGGCCGAGGCCAAGAACCTGGGCGCGCCGTATGAACTGGTGCGCGAGGTAGCGCACAAGGGCAAACTGCCGGTGGTCAATTTCTCGGCTGGCGGATGCGCCACCCCCGCCGATGCCGCGCTGATGATGCGACTGGGCGCGGAAGGCGTCTTCGTCGGGTCGGGCATCTTCAAATCGGGCGACCCCCTGAAACGCGCGAAGGCCATTGTGCGCGCCACCACCCATTTCCAGGACGCCGACATTATCGCGGAAGTCTCGCGCAACCTCGGCGAGCCAATGGTTGGCATCAACCTGGACAAACTGCCGGAGAGCGAGCAGATGGCGCGGCGCGGGTGGTAATCATAAACCAGAGATGTTCATCCAT
>DASTKD010000542.1:0-2215 GCA_035716135.1 Ktedonobacteraceae bacterium | reverse complement strand
GTAGTAAAAGTCGTCCACCACGCCAATGCTTCTGCCCTCACGGGTAATAACCACCGGCAGGCCGCGCAATTCAAACCAGCTTCTTATAGCCATAATAATACAACTCCCTAAAATTTATCGTGTACGTGCCAGTTGTCGTTTGGGCGGGATGTGTACCGGGCGACCCTCCACAGCCAACATCGCTTCACGCAGACCTTCGCTGAGGGTTGGATGTGGGTGAATGGTTTCGATGATCTCGTCGGCGGTCAATTCGCTGCGCATAGCAACTGAGTATTCGCTGATGAGGTTGGTGGCGTCGGGTCCGATGATGTGCGCGCCCAGGATTTCATCGTATTTGCCAATGATAACTTTGGTGAAGCCCTCGGTCTCGCCAATTGCCACCGCTTTCCCGATGGCTGTCCAGGGGAAGCGATCGATGCGCGCGTCGGGATACTTCTCTTTCGCCTGCTGCTCGGTCAGGCCGATATAGGCCACTTCCGGGAAGGTGTAGATGGGATTGGGAACGACTGTGTAATCCATTTTCGCGGCGTGTCCCATCGCGTTGCCGCTGGCGACTTCGCCCTCCATAGAGGCCACATGGGCCAGACCCGCGCCGTGAACCAGGTCGCCGATGGCGTAGATGCCGGGCAGGTTGGTTTCCATCTTCTCATTGACGCGCACCCGCCCGCGCTCGTTATCCAGCCCCTGCTCCATCAGGCGTTCGAGGCCGCTGGTATTGGCGCGACGGCTCACTGCCATCAACACGTATTCGGCGCTGTAGCTTTCTGACCCCTTTTCTGTGCTGGCAACGACTTTTTTCAGGTTGCCCTCGTCGGCCAGCGACTCCACTTTAGCACCGGTGACGATGGTAATGCCGCGCTTCGCCAGAATACGTACCAGCAGGCGGCGCACCTCTTCATCCAATGGCGCGAGTACGTTGGGCAGCATTTCAAGCACGGTGACTTTGGAACCCAGGGCGTTGAACATGCAGGCCAGTTCCATGCCGATCACGCCGCCGCCCACGCAAATAATGCTTTCAGGCAATTTGGGCAAATTCCAGCAGGTATCACTATTGATGACGTTGCGGCCATCGATGCCGGGGAAAGGCGGCATGAGCGGCACCGACCCGGTGGCAAGAATGATGTTATCCGCGCTGAATTGTTTCGTGGAACCATCGCTAGCGGTGACGGTCACGCTGCGCGAGGCATCGATCGTTCCCAGCCCGTCAAACACATCTACATTGTTGCCTTTCATAAGCACACCAACGCCGTTGACCATGCGTTTAACTACCTTATCTTTGAAAACCACCGCCTTTGCCATGTCGAACGTAGGTTGTTTATCCAGGTGAATGCCGAGGTCGTCCAGTGAATCCATGCTGTGCATCACTTCGGCGATATGCAACATGGCTTTCGAAGGAATGCAGCCAACGTTGAGGCAGGTGCCGCCGAGGTATTGTTTTTCGACGATTGCCACCTTCGCGCCAAGTTGCGCCGCGCGAATAGCCGCGACATAGCCGCCAGGGCCAGCGCCAATTACCGCGACGTTATACTGTGTGCTTGCCATAAAATCATCTCCTGCGCTTTGTAGATATATGAGCGGCCTCACCTGTAATCATACGCAAGTTGGCCGCCAGTTTGAAGTGTGTTGCGTGTATGCCTTTTAATTGTAGCACAATCCTCGCTTACTCTGTTCTCTGCCCGCGCCACTCAGCCTTTTTAATGAGCCTGTTGGCTCCTGATTCTCTCCATTCAGCCAGTTTTTGTAGCGCCCGCCGCTTACCCATGTTACAGTGTTCTTGTGAGTTTTCACGCAGAGCAGACAAAAAATATACCTTTTGGAGGAAGCCATGCAACAACTTGAAAATCAGAGCATCAAACAGGAAACATTCATTAACATTCGGAAACTGGCCGCTCTGGACATCGTCTTTCACGGCTCCAGACTAATTCTCGCCGAGTTTATCGTAACGGTCGTCCTCGGCGCAGTTTTTGCTGTCCTCAGCTTTTTCGCCTTTTTTCACAATCCTGACCATCCACTCATCAATGTCATGATGGGCTTTATTCTCTCCTGGATTGCGATCAACTACGTACCCCTGTTGCTCTATACCATCAGTATCATCAAAAGTAAGAGCGCGGAACGTGAGGTGGCATTCGAGCTTGAACACAAAAACTTCTATGCGCGCAAGTATACTCTCCAATCGCTCTTGCTTGTGTTCCCGCTCGTCGTACCTGTGCTTGCT
>DASTKD010000541.1:0-15135 GCA_035716135.1 Ktedonobacteraceae bacterium | reverse complement strand
AACGGAATCGTGTTGTGACGAGGACAAGCACAAGGCCCCCACCCCTCCCCACATCCACCCCTTGTCCCTACAGGACGGGGGGCGCGCATTACCGGTTTCGGTTGTTAAAAATTATGAGATCATGAAGCCTGCGTTTTAGACGAAAGGCATAATAACACCGTCACAAAAGCGCTTAGAGAACTAAGTGGAAGTAGAGTTCGCGGTGTTGCATTTCGAAGCCGAGCGATTCGTACAGGCGAATGGCGGGTATATTCTCTTCCCATACGTGCAGGTCGATGGCGGTTAAAGCTAATTCGGCGCGGGCATAGTCAATGATATGCAGCATTAACTGGCGCGCCAGTCCCAGTTTGCGGTATTCAGGAACGACTATTACTCGTTTGACATAGCCGACGCGGGGCAAAGCGGGAAATTCCTGATAATTTCTTTCGGGAGCCACCATCAGTTCAGCTTTGGCGGCGACACATTCACCTACCTGCGCGAGGAAGATCAGGGTGCGCTCGTGCGTTGATGGGTCAACCGAGCCAAAATATTTTTGCATTTCACGGTGGATATTGCGCGTTGGCGAAGAACTCAGTCGGTCAAGTTCGTCAATAATGCTG
Organism: Ktedonobacteraceae bacterium; assembly: GCA_035716135.1. GTDB lineage: Bacteria > Chloroflexota > Ktedonobacteria > Ktedonobacterales > Ktedonobacteraceae > CF-113. The sequence goes on along the minus strand of DASTKD010000541.1, from coordinate 14,536 downwards.
GCATCTCCAGGTGTGGCAAGGCGGATTACCGGCGGCGCTGCCGGCGTTTCATCATTCATATATTTCTCACGTTAGCGTTCTTTCTTGCGCGGCAGCATCAGGATAGAGATAAGCGCGTAGCCTGAACAGCCGAGCAACAACAGCGCAAAGACGATGCTTTCCGCCGGGCCGGTGGGGTCTGGATGAATCAGCATGGAGAGGCCCCACCAGAGAAAGCCGATGAAGACCAGAAATAAAAGAATGGTGCTTAATAATTTTTTGGGCATCTATTGTATCCTTTCCTGCGTCCTAGACGCCGCGCGCCCAGTTTTCTTTCCAGAGATAAGAACGAGCCAACATTTCTTCCGCGCTTTTCATAGTAAATTCGCTGACATTGCCACCCATGATGTGCGCGATCTCGCGCACTCGTTGTTCGGGGCGAAGTTCATTGACAATGGTGACGGTTCGTTCGTCGAAAATCTGCTTATTCACATTGTAATGTGTGTCGGCAAAGGTGGCGATTTGTGGTAGGTGTGTGACGCAGATCACCTGGTGATTGCGCGTCAGTTGCCACAATTTCTCGCCCACGATCTGCCCGCTTCTGCCGCTGATACCCGCGTCGATTTCGTCGAAGATCAGCGTGGGGGTGGCATCCGCCGCCGAGAGGATGGTTTTCAGGGCCAGCATCAGGCGCGACGTTTCGCCACCGGAGGCGATTTTCGTCAACGGTTTGAACGGCTCGCCGGGGTTGGGAGCAATCAAGAATTGCACGCGGTCGATGCCAGTGGCGTCGCAGGCATAAGACTGTTCAGGTTGATCGTCGATGCTGGCCGGGACGCCGCTTTCGTCGAGCGTCTGGGCGATCTCGACGGAGAAACGCGCGCGCTGCATGTTGAGGTCGTTCAATTGCTCTTCCATCGAAGTTGAGAGTCGCCCGGCAGCTTCGCGGCGGCTTTCGGAAAGCTGTTGGGCGATCTGGCCGATAGCGCGGCGCAATTGCTGGTCTTGCTTTTGCAGGGTAGCGACCAGCTCATCGCGGTTGATGATGGTATCCAGTTCGGTGCGGTCTTCCTCTGCTCGCTGGAGGACTTCTTCGATGGTTGCGCCGTATTTGCGTTTCATGCGCGAGATGAGGTCCAGGCGTTCCTCGATGTCCGCCAGGCGCTGCGGGTCATCCTCGATATCGCTTTCGTAGCTGCTGATGGTGGTTGCGACATCCTCGAGCTGGAAAATGGCCTCTGAGAGGCTGGTTTCGGATTCGTTTAGCTCCCTGTCCAGGCGGGCCAATTCGTTCATGGAACGCAGGGCAGGCCGCAACAGGTCGAGGGCTGATTGGAAACCGTCGCCACCGCTCTCTCCACCTTTGATCGCGCCATACACCAGGGCGCACAGTTCGCGCAAGCGTTCGGCGTTGCTCAACACCTTACGCTCCTCTTCCAACGTCTCCACCTCGTCAGGCTGGAGTTTGGCCTTCTCGATCTCCTCGATTTCGAAGCGCAGGAAATCGGCGCGGCGCGCCTGATCCTTTTCATTTTGTTGCAGCGTTGCCAGCGTTTTACGCGCGGTGCGCCACTCGGTGACTTTCGCGCCCAGTTGGTCGCGCAGGGGTAGCAGGTCGGCATAGCGGTCCAGAAAATTGACGTGCTGTTCCGGGCGTAGGAGGCTCATGTGTTCGCTTTGCCCGTGAATATCGACCAGCCAGCTCGCTACCTGCTGCAATGCCTGCTGCGAGACGGTGCGGCCATTGATACGCGCCACGGTGCGCCCGGAGCGAAAAACGTCGCGCGAGAGCATCAGTTGCCCATCTTCGGGTGTGATGTCGTATTCGCGCAGCAGCGTGGCAAAAGCGACGCTGGCATCCGCGCTCTCTACATCAGCGACAGAGACGGACAACGCCGAGCCGCCGTTCATCATGGCGGAGCCGCCCGCGTGGTTCTGCTGCTCGTGTTCTTCGAGGGTTGCTTCATACGGCGACCATTCCATGTGGATAGGCGGCAAAGCTTCAATCGAAAAGATGCCCTCGACGGTGGCGCGTTCACAGCCGGCGCGCACGAAATCAGCGCCGATCTTGCCGCCCAGCAACGCGCTCATAGCATCAATAATAATCGACTTACCCGCGCCTGTCTCGCCTGTAAAGACGTTAAACAGGCGATGCAAGCTGAGATGCAAGGTATCAATAATCGCAAAATCTTTAATGTTTAGCTCAAGTAACATATGCTCTACTCAAAAACCCGCGAGGGATTATGTATCGTCGCCTTTCAGTTTGGCATGAATGATCTGGTAAAAATAGGTTGGCGGTCTGCGCCGCAGAAACTGTGTCACGTACTGGCTTTTTTGCGCGACGACGGTTGCGCCATCAATAACCTCGCGGTTCATCTGACCATCGGCGGAAAACACGCCATGTTGCGAGCCGGTAAAGATCTGTAGTTTCACAATCGCTTCGGGCTGCAAGACCAGCGAGCGATCAGAGGCCAGGTGCGGCGCAACGGGCGTCAGCACACTGCTCTGCACCTGCGGGTGCAACAATGGCCCGCCGACCGCCATGTTATAGGCGGTCGAGCCGGTCGCCGTGGAAAGAATGATACCATCGGCATAGCTCGTGCTGTAAGCGTGTTCATCGACGGTAATCTGAATCTTCACGACGCGCGGCCATGTGCCACGCGCGATCACGATATCGTTCAAGGCCAGGAACTCTTCCTGCTGCCCATCCTGGTCTAGCACGGCGTGTAACATGCTGCGTTTATCCACCCAGACCGATGGGTCCTTACGCAGATAATAGGGCAATTTGGTTTCGAGTTCGTCCGGCTCCAGTTCCGTCAGAAAACCCACGCGCCCGAAATTGACGCCCACTATCGGGATATCCGCGAAAGCGCAGAGGCGCGCGGCATGAAGAATAGTACCATCGCCGCCCAGCACCACCGCCAGATCGCAGCCATTCAATGACCTGTCAGCAGTCTCTTCGCCCTCTTCACGTATATCGACAGTACGGACTTCATATTTCTGCTGCTGTAACATACGTGTGAGGTGAAAAGCGACTGCTGAGGTATCCTGTTTGCGGCCCTGATAAAATATCGCGATTTGCATCTTCCAAACTTTCAAAGGGTTTTCTTATGCGCTCGTGTGCAAAAACTTGCCCTCTTCCGACTCCTATTCTACCATAACAGGCCGCAAAAAGCGAATTTTAGGCCCTCTGATACAGGGGAACAATAACGGAACTGGCAAGCGATCAGGCACCTGATCGCTTGCCAGTTCCGTTATCTCCACGCTTTACGCGGGCGTTCCTCCGGTTCTGGCGCAAGAGCGGGTTTCTCTTCGATCATGCGCAGAGCTTCGGCGATGGCGCGGTCGAGCTGGGGGTCGTCGCCGCGCGCGAAGTCCTGGGGGGCAATATCGACCTCAATGTCGGGGTCAGTGCCGTAGTTTTCCACGTTCCAGCTAACATCTTGAAACCAGTAGGCGACCCCAGGATGAGTGATTTCTGTGCCATCTACCAGCGAATGTCTGTGCCTGATACCGACAACACCACCCCATGTGCGCTTGCCGATTAAAGGCCCCAGTCCCATTAGTTTGAAGCTGTGGCTGAAAATATCGCCATCGGAAGCGGCGTGTTCGTTGGTCAGTGCAACCATCGGGCCGCACGGTGATTCTCTGGGATAGGGGCGCGGCTGACCCCAGCGCGGGAAACTATAACCGACGCGCCTCCTGGCGAGCTTTTCCAGCAGCAAACCAGAGACACTGCCGCCAGTGTTGTAGCGCACATCGACGAGCAGAGCCGGGTAATCATACTCGGCCAGGTAGCTGCGGTGAAATTCCGCGAAACCGGAGGCCCCCATGTTCGGGATGTGGATGTAACCAACCTTGCCCTGCGACTTCTCATGCACAATAGAGCGGTTGCGCTCAACCCACTCACGGTAGCGGGCGGGCGTCTCGTCAGCAAGAGCTTTGACGGTGACAACACGGGTTTCTTTCGTGGTAGCGTCCTCGATGGTTAATTGCACTTCATTTCTGGCCTGGTTGACCAGCAATTCTCGCGGGCCGCGATTGGCTCCGACGCGCTGCCCGTTGATAGCCAGCACGGCATCGCCTTCGTTGATGTTCAGGCCAGGGCTGGTAAGCGGCGAGGTGGATTTGCTGTCCGACGGGTCGCCGATGATGATATGCGCGATGCGGTAACGCTGGCTTTCAGCATCGTAGCTCCAGTCCACGCCCAGCAATCCCTGACTATAGTAAGGGGGCCTGCGGTATTGGCCGCCCGACTCGCGGGCGTGCGAAGTATTCAATTCGCCTAGCAGTTCCCACAGGAGGTCGGAGAGTTCCGCGCGCGAGGAGACACGCTCAAGCAGGGGAGCGTACTGCGCGTAAGCGGCGTCCCAGTCAACGCCCGACATGTCCTCTGTCCAGAAGTACTCGCGCTGCGAACGCCACGCCTCGGCAAACATCTGTTTCCACTCGGCTGCCGGCTGCACCGACACTTTGATACGGCCAGGATCAACCCAGCCGCTTTCACGATTGGCACGCTCGTTGTCGACTCTGGGCGGCCTCTCTCCCGCCTTCAACACACGCAAACGACCCTTGCTGTGATAGATCAGGTACTTATAATCACGCGAAAGGTCAAAACTGCTCACATTGTTAATCAGCACCTCGTATTTTTGCTTTTCAAAATCGAAGCTGTCGATATGGCCTTTCGGCTCGTAGTCCTCATCAGGCTGGTTGATGGCTCCCTGGATGGGATAGACCAGGAAGAGCGCTTTGCCTTTGATGCCCCTCACGTCACGATAAAGACCTTCCGCTACCGGAAATGGCACGGCGCGGCGCGTGATGCCATCCAGGTCAATCACGATTGCAGGTGGCTTTTTGCCGGTTTTTTCCTGCTTCTCTTCCGACTCCGCCGGTTCACTTCCATTGCCATTCTCAGCGCCGTTTTCTTCTGGCTGCTCCTGCTGATCTTTGTCCTTTTTGCCGTTTTCCTTCTCTTTATCAAAGGGAGCTTTGGGTTCCGGCATGAATGGCGAGCGCAGATCGCGTTGCAGGGTGATGGCGTAGGGTTTCACGCCACGCGGGAAGTTCAGGTCAAATTGCAGGTGGTCATACACAGGGTTGAAGATACGATGACCCAGGAAGTACAGGTATTTGCCCTCCGGGTCAAAGCAGGGAGAAACATCTTCCAGCACTGGTTCAGTAATAACATGGATTTCGCCGCTTTCTACGTTGCAGAGTTTAATAGCGGTCTGCTGGTTGGAGAGAGCGAAGCCGTAGGCCAGCCAGCGTCCATCGGGCGACCAGTCGAAACCGCGAATGCCACCAAAATCGCTGCGATCCAGTACACGAGCTGATGCGCTCTCAAGATCAACGATAATCAGTTCGTTGCGATGGTTGCTGAGCGCGACCACGTCATCGGCAGGCGAGACGGCCAGCGAGATTACGCGCCCGAACTCAATATCGGGAAAGGTGCGCGGTTCGCTGGCATCTTCGGGATTGAAGGCGATCAAGCTTTCACGCCCCGGCGCGTCGTGAATAGCCACCAGCCGTTTGCCATCGTTTAACCAGTTGAGGTGCCGGTAACGCACGCCATCCAGTTCACCATGCTGGAGCGTTGGCCCCTCCCAGTTGCCCATCGTGAAGGCTTTGCCGCGCGTCGTGACAGCAACCGCGTATCCTTCGGGATGCAGTTGATAAGTGTCAAGGTAGACGCTGGCAGGCACAAATTTGCGGTTGCGCTGCGTGCGAATGCCCGGCAGTTCGGCATCCAGGCGACGCCCGCTATCGCTGGCGGGATCAAAGAGGTATAAATCCGCGCCCGCGTGATAGACAAGTTGCTGCCCGTCGCCGGACATGTGGCGCGCATAAAAATCGTTATGATCGGTGTGACGACGCACATCATCGCCCTGCGGTGTGCAGGAGTAGACGTTGCCGACGCCATCATGATCTGAGAGGAAATAGATACGCTCGCCAATCCAGCAGGGATCAGCAACATTGCCATCCAGTCGCAGCAGCCGTTGAAATGTGCCGCTGCCTTCGGCGTCGCACCACAGATGGCCGACTCTGCCGCCCCGGTAGCGTTTCTGGTAAGCGAAGTCGCGCGTATTAATGTTGCGCCCGATCACGACACCACCACGCGGCCCAAACGAAATCGCGTTTGCCATACCATAGGGCAACTGGCGCGGCTCGCCCCCGCCCGGCGCAATGGCATATAACACCTCAAAGCGACCGGAAAATTGCCCGGCATTGCTGGCAAACAGAATCTCTTCGCCAGACGGCTGCCACGCATTGACGCGGCACACAATTCCCTGCTGATAAGTCAGGCGGCGGGCCATATCACCAGAGGCGGGCATGACATAGACCTCGCCGGGACCTTCTTCGCGCCCGACGAAAGCCAGCAGCGACCCATCGGGCGAAAAACGCGGGTAGCTGACCTCGCCCACACCGGCGGTGAGACGTTCAGCGCGCCCACCCTCGCTCGATATAAGCCAGAGATCATCTTCAGACACAAACACGATACGATCTTGATGAATAGTCGGATAACGGACATACCCCTGAGATGCCATATACGCTCCTTCTAAGATGCCGTCGAGGGCATGTATGCAGGTAATTTATTTGTTCGCAGGCCTATCAGATACCGGGGTGAATTGTTAGTGCTATACATTGTAGCACAGCAGTAAACATTTGATGCAGCAAAAATAGTGAGACGGGGCGCGAGAAATCGCGCCCCGTCTCACTGCGAACAAGAGGAGAGAAGTGGGAATAATCTTTTCCTCTATCCTCCGAGACCCTCGAGCAGCAGGTCGCCCTCTTCGGGGGAGATGCGGCCTTCGGCGATCATGCGCAGGATGGCTTCGCGTTCCGCGTCCAGGTCGGGCGCGGGCGCTGAGTTGCCCGTCGTTGGCGGCGGCGTATTCGGTACACCTGCCGATGGGCCGGGGCTAAAGGACGAAGGCGCGCCGGGAGGAGGCGGTGGTGTCGGTGGAACCGGCGAGCCTGGGAAAGGAGGCGGCGCGGGCGGCGTTGGAATGTGTATATTGCTGATGGCGCGTTCCACCGCTTCCATCGCGTTGGCGATGCCTTCGCTGGCCGCTTTGCTCGCCTGCGCTTTGATTTGCTCCAGGCGTTGCGGATCGAGTTGCCATTCACGCTCATTGAAGCGCACATGTACGCGCGGCTTCTGATTTCCAGTCTTGCGAGCGCGTTCTTCGGCGCGCCGCGTCTGTTCGTCGATTTTACGCTGAGCGCGGCGCATTTGCTCGTTGATCTTGCTCGTCACGGAGTCAGTCCATCTGGCGGCGCTCCCCCAGCCCGTCTTCTCAAATTCGGCGCTGATCTCCTGCCCGATTTCCTGACCCATACGCCCCAATTCCTCACCAAGCCGCCCCAGTTCGCCCATCGCTGCCGTGAATTCCGCGCCCCATCCGCCTGAACTGCTGCTGGTACGGGGTTGATCGCCGCCACGCACAAGCAAGTCGCCGCCTACATAGAGTTCGAGTTGCGCCGCGCCGTTGCCGTAGGTCTGGTTGATCCAGTTCCCATTTTTGCCCGCCATCATATTTGGTCCGGTGACGTCTCCTCCTACAGCAGCGCGCAGGTTCAGATCAGGATGCGGGGGAAGCATGACAACGGCATCTCCTCCAACATGCAGGCGCGTAGCGCTACCTGCGGGGAATGCGGCCTCCAATGCCAGATCGCCGCCAATATTGCCTACTTCGATGGAGCTTTGCAGATTTTTGAAGCTGGCATCGCCACCGATATTGCCCATTTGCAGATTGCCGCCAATATCATTGAAGCTGGCATCGCCGCCCACATTGCCAACCTCAGCAACGCCACTTACAGAGCGCAAAACGCAATCGCTGCCGACAGAGCCAAAGCGCACGCTCGCAGCCTGCTCTATGACCAGGTCGCTGCCAACATTGCCAATTGTAAGCTCTGCTTTTTCGCTGGCTTTGACCTGGCAGTCACCGCCGGCATTGCCACAACTCAGGGCGTCGGCAATATCTTCAAACAGCGCGTCGCCACCCACCGAGCCAACCACAACGGTTTCGCCGTGCTTCAGAACAAGATCACCCTCCACTTTCTCCATCTCGATCAGGGCAACATTGGTGAGCGCGACATCACCCTGAATGTCTTCTTTCGCGCGCAACGACGTAGCGTTTTGCGCAACAAGGTCGCCGGAGATGCGGTCAATGGCGATAGCCTCGCCTATCAATTCGATGTCTACTCCCAGGCCAATCTTTTCAAGCGTAACGTCTCCCTCGACGCGGTGCAACTCGACGCGACGCACATTCGAGATAGACACGTCGCCCTCGACGCTGGTAGCGATAATCTCCGCATCGAGCGGCACGCGCAACGCCAGATCGCTCTCGCAATTGCCCAGTATGAGCGTGCCGCCCTCCTGGTGATGTTCGCCAACCGAATCGTCGCTCTCAACGCTGATCGACGCTTGATCCCAGCTTTGCACGTTCAGATTGCCACTGACATCTCTAATAATGATTTTCGGCTCTTTAGCGGCAGAAAATGTTTGCTGCATGTTCATCTCCTCCATTTATGGCTCAACAAAAATTTCTAGTCGTTTTCCCTCTTCAAGGTCCTGCACATCGAGTACGCGACCCGTCGCGCCTCTTTCAATGGCCTGCATGATGTGCTGGACAGCGTTTTCATTCAATTGTGGCGCGAAGCGTGACAACATACGCAGGCTCAAGCTGACAAGAGGCACCGGCAGGGTGGCGGTCATTTTCGTCTTCGAACGCCTGCTGGACGTATCCGATACCCAGATACGCAGCGTGTGATTGCGCGGGCGCGGCTCAGCCTGTTCTTGCCGCGTTGATAGCGTGTCGAGTAGCCGCGCGGCCTGCGACGCTGTTACCTGGCCTGTTTCGACCATACTCAAGATACGATCGCGCTCTTCGGTTGCCAGAAACATCATATTATCCCTTGAGCAGGCGCATGGCTTCTTCGACACCGATTTCTCTGGCGGCCAGGCGATCCAGCACCAGGCGACGATCAACGCGGCCATTGTTTTCGGGCGCGCCGCCCAGCGCGGTGACAATTTCATCCAGGCGGCTGCGAGCCGTGTTGTAGGCAATATCGAGATCAGCAGCCAGTTTCTGGATATTGCCCCGGTTTTTGACGAGCAACTCTACAAAATCCAGTTGCTCGCGCGTCAGGCGACCAATCCAGCCCAGGTCAAACTGTCCCTCGATAACGATGCCGCTCTTAGGACTTTCGAGCCGGGTAACAATCAGCTCATGCCCGCTGACCGGGTCCCTCGTAATGATCGGGTACATATGTGTGTGTTCCTCCTGCTAAGGTCTTGATGCTTGTAACAACGGTCTGCAACATGATTTAATGGTTTTTGTTCATTTTTTGATAATATTTACTATTCACATGTAGATATTAGCATGTCAAAATGAAAATGTCAAGGATGCTGGCAATTAAAATCAAGCAATTGGCAATAATCCACAAAATTGTATACATAGCTCTGCAATTCCCGGCCTTGCCGCCAGAGGCGGCATCCACCCGGCTGTCATCCTGAGCGCAGCGAAGAACCTCTCGTCGCACAGTCAGATCCTTCGCTGCGCTCAGGATGACAGCCGAAGCGACGGATGACAGCCAAGGTCTCCAAATGCCTGAATAGACCAGAAAATCCAGAAAATTTAGATGTTCTATGGTGATTTGTGGTATGATGGGGATGAATGCTATTCAATTCAGGAAGGACGCTTTACTTATGAAAGCTGTAAAAACGCATGTGGGGCGCTGCGATAGCTGCGGAGAGCCAGCCGCCTATGCCCAGTTGTTGCCGGGCGGGCGCAAATTCCTTTTCTGCGAGCAACATGTCCCATTATTGATAAAGAAACAGGCCGATGCCGCGGAAGCGGCCAATAAAAAGAGCCAGTCATTGTAAGGGCGGGGCTTGCCCCCGCCCTGGTGCGAGTTAAGTCATTGTAAGGGCGGGGCTTGCCCCCGCCCTGTACAGCCTTCGCAGCAGGGCGAGGCTTGCCCCCGCCTTGCTGCGTCAGAGATCCAGGCTACAGACGAAAACGTTGAAGTAGGCGGCTGAAGAAGTGGGATCGACCGTTCGATTGAGGGGCGTGACGACTAATACGTCACGCCCTTGTTGTGCCGGGAAGCGAGCAACGCGGTAGGTGATCTGCTGCTTATCGAGCATCTGCAAGAGCAATGGATAAGGGTCGTTGTGTTTGGCAAGCACGACCATGCTAGCGCGGTCGGCGTTAGATACGGCGCTAGTATAGGCAGGTATGCGATCCAGCATGTAATTATGGCGGATGAGAGGCAGCGGGTCGGACATGATTATGTCGCCGCGCGACTTGAACACGATAGGGAAGGCGAGCCAGTTAATCGCCCAGGCATAATGAATACGCTCGCGCTGCATATAGTTGATAATGGCGTCGTTGTTGGCAGGCGCGTAGGTGCAATAGGGCGATTGAAAGGTTCTGCCAGGGTCGGCAAGGCCGTATAAACCAGCCTGCAACAGAATCGATAAGACCAGGAAAGCCACCATCACCCCTACTACAGCGCGTTGTTTTAGCCACCCCGAAGAAAGATCAGCAGAAACAGGTTGACCCACCCCAGGCTCATTTTCTGTCGCGGGGGGAATTTTTGGCGCGGTACGATAGAATGTTGCCCCGGACATGAAGAGGGTAGTAAAGATGGCCGCGAACAAGAACGGCATGACCAGCATTAAGGGTGTGGCGTAGCGTCCCGCGAGATCGAACTCGCAATGCCAGAGACCGATAGCGGCGGTGCGCGTGACGCAGAAAATAAGCGCTGTGGTCGCCACAAAGATGAGCGGCAGGGCTGCCACGCGGCGCACACGCAGCAGGAGCGGCTGGAAACGCGCCAGGGTCGGCGATACGATGCCGATTGGCTGCGCGAAGGAAAGCCCGACCAGCGTGGCAGTAGCCAGGATGCTGAACACACCCAGTATAAGTGTTGGAGCTGCGAGTATAGTAAAGGATGGGTTTTGCCGGGGCAGCGAGCCGCCGGTGATGCGCGGCCCGACACAACCGGCGAAGAGGTTTATTTGTCCGACGATTTGCGTCATGCGCGTGGGATATTGCGACACCACTTCGGGGCGCAACGGAGTGTTAGCGCCCAGTTGCAACATATAGGTGAAGTTCTGCCACTGGTTTCTGGCTCCCCAGGCGAGGGCCGGGGCCATACCAATAATACAGGCGGGCAGCGCGGCCAGCGCGGGCAAGAGCATCAAGCGCCACAATGGTTGCAGAGAACGGAATTTGTAGAGTATCCTCACACCATCCCAGGCCAGCCAGAGGGCAATCGCCAGAACCGCATAGATAACGAGAGGATTGACCCAGAAACCCAGGCCGATCACGAAGCCAATACCGGCCCAGCGCAGCGCAAGTTCGCGCCCGGACGCGCCCGCGCGGCGGCGATTGGTCAGTTGCAGGGCGGAGAGCAACAAAACCAGCATCAGGATGAAAATTTCGATGTAGCCGCCCAGCATACGCATTTCGAGGACGGTATCGTACAGGGGAGGGATGGCCGCGAGCAGGGCGGCAATGTTCATAAACCATTGTTTGGCCTGCTGCGGCAAACGCGCGCTATCGGCCAGCGCGCCCGCGAGTTTCCAGGTGAGCCAGACGACCACCAGTGAAAGCAGGATGGGTTCGGCGCGCAACGTCCAGACGGAAGAACCCGCGACGGCAAAAATAATCGCCATCAGGTAGGCTTCAAGGCTGCCCATGTAGGGCTGGTTGTAGAAGTAGGTGGGGAACTGGCCCTGGAGAATGTGCTGCGCCTGTATGCCTACCAGCGCCTCGTCACCATCGATGAAGCCCTGCGTGTGATACGTCAGCCACGAGCGCGCCAGAAGCGCGATCAGCAGACAGACCAAAAAAGGCCAGATAGCTATTTTGGATGATGAAATCTTGCGGCTCCCTGTCCAGCGCCAGGGTGAGAATCCTTGCATATTTTTTTGGGTGGCCCCCTCACGACTTGCAGACCCGATAGCGCCTGTTGTTGATGTTATGAAATTCCGAATGCTCATACTCCATATAACGAGCAAGGAACACATCTTACAAGAATAACGGGTACCATAGGAATATCAGGCCAGAGGAAGCTGGATATAGAAGGTAGAGCCTTCACCGGGGATACCGCTGCTCTCTACATAGATCCTGCCGTCCATCGCTTCAATGAGGCGGCGCGAGATATAGAGTCCCAGACCGGAGCCGCGTACCGGGCTGTTCAGGTCGCTTTCGAGGCGCACAAAACGCTGGAATACCTGCGCCTGGTCTTCAGGTCGAATGCCATTGCCTTTATCGGACACGCTAATCAGAGCCGAAGGACGCTGTTTGTAAGAGACACGGGCGTTAAAGGTGATGGGTGTGCCGGATGGTGAATATTTCAGGGCATTGGTACACAGGTTGAGCATCACCTGGCGTAAGCGAGCGGGATCGGCTCTCACATCGAGATGATCGGGGATACGCGCATAGACGTGGCGACGTTCCTGCTTCAATTGCGGCTCAATCAGCGTAATCACGTCCGAAATGACCCGTTGCACGGAGACGCCTTCGAGGTGTGCCTGGCGAATGCCCGCCTCAATCTCCAGGCGGCTGGCGTCCATGACATTACTGAGCAGGAGTACCAGTTCATCGCAGCCGCGCCGCGCTTTCTGCAAAAATTCCTGGCGCTGCTCCACTGGCACCATGTCTCCAAACTGCGCCAGCAATTCGAGGTAGCCCTGCACCGAAGTGAGCGGCGTACGTAGTTCATGCGAAGCGGTAATCATGAACTGGTCTTTAAGCTGATCGACCTCCTGAAGTTGCCGGTGCGCCTGGCGTATTTGCTGGTAGAGCTGCGCATTGGTGAAGGCTATGGTCGCCTGTTCCGCGAAATCGCGCGCCTGTTCCAGGTCCGCGTCGATGTAAGAGCGTTTATGGTGAGTATCCGGCGCGTTTGAACGCGCCAGGACAAGCAGGGCAACCGCTTGATTCCCCACAATAAGCGGGGTGAAAATAGCAGTACGCACGCTGCGCTGCATGAGTACGTTGCGTAGTGAGATCATTTTGCGCCCGCGCAGTCCGCCTGACGGTACGCTAACGGGACCGGTTGTAGCAACGAGGGCTTTCTGATGCTGCGCAGGCATAGGCAAAGCAAGCATCGGGCTGGTTATAGCGGGCAGGAAGCCGCTCGAAGCCATGTCGATAATCGCCATTAACTCTGGTTGCAGCGAGGTCAGCGCCTGCGTTTCTGGCGTGCGGGCGCGGATAGGAGGCCAGTCGCCCAGCAGGGAGCCGGCATTCTGGTCGCGGCAGGCGACTGCCACAGGCGCGAGCATATCGCTTCGTACCGGCGTGTACAAAATAGCATAATCGGCCTGCAATGCACGCGCGCCTTCTGTACAAATAAGCTGCTGAATCTCGGTGCCAACTCCGCTTCCAGTAGCCACCGCCGAATTCAAGCGGGCCGCTACCGTCGTCAGGGCCTGGGCGAATAGTTCGTGTTCGCGCGCCTCTTCATAGAAATGCGCCTGTTCGATAGTGCGCGCGGCCTGCTCGGCAAAAGCGTTGGCGAGATACTCCTGATTTTCATCAAAGCTATGCAAAGTGCGGCTTGAAAAGGCCAGGCAGCCCAGGTTTTTTCCCTGCGTGGCAAGCGGTATAAAGAGGGTTGAAAGCACCTGTTGTTCCTTTTGCCACTCTGCCAGGCCCTCTGGCATCTGCACCCATTTTTCGGGCCAGTATACCTCTACCGGTTCACCTGATAAAATATCGCAATATTCAATGCGCTCTGCCTCTACTTGCCAGGTGGTAATACTATCAAAAGTATCAGAGGCGGCGCGCACCAGCAGGTTAAATTCGCCAACTTCGGGCTGATCGTATGTTTCAACTAAAAGGAGTGCGGCAGTATCAAAGCCTAACGCGGTAGTGCCAATGGTAACGATGCGCGTAACCAGTCTATCGAGGTGAATTTCTTCCGTCAACTGCGCGGTCAGCATACGCAGCATATCGGCCTGTTCGCGCCTCGCGTCTCGTTCCGCTAACAGCTTTTCATTCTGATAATTGGAGACGACGAAGCGCGTGGCGAGCAGAAGGCCGGTAACAGCCCCGATGATAATGAGGAGCGAATCTTGTATACGCGCGATCTCGCTGTAAAGAATAACGCCAACCAGGGCCACAATAGGAATATAGACTGGAGCGCCGCTTGAGAGAAATGAGTGACGCGACGCCAGACCCGCGTGGTTAATCGCTGTTTTCTCAGCGAGTCGGGCGCGCGAATTTGGATGCTCGTGATCGCGGTAAGCGCGGCGGACGATGCTGGCATACTGGTAGGGGGCGCTAAGCCCGATCAAGAGGTAGCCAATAAACCAGAAGGTATCGATATACCAGGTACCGGTATTGTACGTATTCGTTGGAATGGTCAAAGCATAGAGCGTATCTGCCCCGATTTGCGCGAAGATACCGGCACCGCACAGGATGAGCGAAGGATTCAACACAGGACCGGTACGCTGGTAAATGAGCAGGACAATAGCCAGCACCAGCAGAATATCCCAGAACGGGTATGAGGCGGCGACGTATATTTGAGCCAC
>DASTKD010000540.1:0-6465 GCA_035716135.1 Ktedonobacteraceae bacterium | reverse complement strand
CCATCTTGAAATGTAGGGACGCCCCTCGTGGGCGTCCGGCCCCACCACCTTAGCCACCGTACAACTGATCGGTTCGAGCCGCCATGATGAAATCGTTGCGGTGCAGGCCGCCGATTTTGTGCGTCCACCATGCTACCGTCACCTTGCCCCATTCGGTCAGCAGGGCGGGATGATGGCCTTCGGACTCGGCCAGTTCGCCTACCTCGTTGGTGAAGGCCAGCGCATCGACGAAATTGGGGAAGGTAAATACCCGTTCAAGGTGGTCGATGCCATCCACCTTGACGATGTGCCACTCTGAAACCTGCGAGCTATATTCGGCCAGTTCCGCCCCCGTCACCGTTGGCTCGCCTTTGCGACAGGCGACACACTTCATCTGGTTGAGTTGCGCCATTTTATGATGCTCCTTCACATTATCGGATAAAATTCTCACATATCATATTATAAACAGCTATGTAGGGTCTGTGCATGATTGATATGCAGAAAGGGAAGGCGACCGCAAGGGTCGCCTTTCTCGCCAACATCCGAGTTGCCTTTGCCGGCGATCATGCATAGACGCAAAATGAGTCATTGCATCTCATATGTTCAACATGCTATTCTATTGATAACAGGTGGACGAGACTAGACCGGAGTACCGAATGCTGCCACAGAAACAGAATGAGCCTTTTTCGTTTGGCCCGGAGAATGCTGAAAAAGCCTGCTTGATTATTCATGGCTTTACCGGTATTGCCGGGGAGGTGCGCGGGCTGGGTGAGAGCCTGGCCGTGCAGGGCATACGCACACTGGGGATCGCGCTGGCCGGGCATAGCGGCGACCCCGACGACCTGGCCCATTCCACGCGCAAGGATTGGATAGCCTCGACGGAAGAGGGGCTGGCGGAACTGGCGCAGTATAAAGAGGTCTTTGTGGCGGGACTTTCGATGGGCGGCGTGCTGGCGCTGATGCTGGCCGCGCGCCATCCTGAGCGCATCGCGGGAGTGATCGCCATGTCCACGCCGACGCGCTTCGCGCGTTCGTGGATGATCGGCATGGCGCGCCCGTTTATGAAATGGTTCTACCCCTTTAAGCCATTTGACCTGCGCAACCCTAAGATACAAAAAATGTATTTGAACTCCCTGAACTGGCAAACAGAGAACCCCGTTATCGACTTTTCCGACCCGCAGGTGATCGCGGAGATCAAACAGATACGCATGTCCATCGCCGCGCTGCACGAACTGGCGCAACTGCTCGCCACAAGTCGCGCCACGCTCAAACAGGTACAATGCCCGTTGCTCGTCATCCAGAGCAAATGCGATAAGACCGTCAATCCCACCTGCGCCAACGAATTGATACAACTGGCTGTCAACGCTCAGCCCAAAACCCTGCGCTGGCTGGAAGAGTCCGACCACGTTATCACGCTCGGCCTCGAACGCGAAGAGGTGTTTGTGCTGTGCCGCGAATTTATTGACGCGCCTCTCGTCGCTCCTGCGGTATGGGACGCCCCGGCAGCCACCAGTTCCAGCGACCAAGCAGGCGCATAGTAGCGGGCGCGAGCAGCGAACGAATGATAGTGGCATCGACCAGCACCGCGATAGTCATGCCCAGACCCATCTCCTTCGTCACAATCAGGCTGGTGAAGGTAAAGGCCACTGTTACAATGACGAAGAGTAGAGCGGCGTTGGTAATTACGCTGCCCGTCTTCTCCAGTCCGCGCGCTACCGCCAGCGTATTGTTATGCGTGCGCAGCCATTCCTCGCGTATACGGCTTAGCAGGAAGACCTCGTAGTCCATCGACAGCCCGAAAAGGATGCAGAACAGGATGATCGGCACCAGGCTATCGATAAAACCACTGCTGGTGAAACCGAGGACATTAGCCAGATTGCCCCATTGGAAAACAAAAACCAGCACACCATAGGCCGCGCTGATCGACAAGACGTTCATCAGAATGGCCTTGAGCGGCAACAACAGCGAGCGGAACATCAGCAGCAGCAGCACGAACGTGGAAGCCAGGATAAAAAGGATGGCGCGGGGGAAGTTGCCATACAGGTAGCGGTCGAAGTCCAGGTAAATGGCCTGGATGCCGCCCACCTGTACATTCAAACCATCCCCGGCTGTCTTTTCGTTGGCGCGTAAATGATCTACCAGCGCCTTGCCTGCATCACTATCGAGTTTCGTATCGGTGTTGACCACGATATGCGTAAAGTTGCCGCTGGTGGTGGAAGCGACAAACTGCTCCAGCGCGGGAACCTGTGAATACGCCCCGCTCGTATAAAGCGCAAACAGTTGTTGCTGGCTGATGGCTGGACCGCCTGACGCGCTCGGCGGCGCGGTCAGGCTGATGACGCCCGTGACATGCGGCTGTTTGCTCAGCCATTGGGCGAGCGCGGCCACGCGCTTCAGGTTTTGCGGGGAGAGCATACTAGAACCATCGTTATCCTGCGCGGTCACATCCAAGGGATTAGCGTTAAAGGTCGGATATTGCGCCTGGAGGATGTCCAGCCCCTGTCGCGCCTGAGAGGTATGCGGCAGGATAGCCGCCCCGTCTGTCCCGATATTGAGCGAGAGGACAGGCCAGCCCAGGGCGAGCAGGATCACGCCTACCAGCACAATAACCATGACGGGGCGGCGCATCACGCCCATTGCCAGCCTGTGCCAGAAGCCTGTTTCTTCCGTACTACCGTTCGCGCCGGCAGCTTTGCGCGCGTCGGGCATGGTGAGCCGCCACAGCCAGGGCAGGCGCAATTTGTTGATGCGCTGACCCAGCACGCTGAGCAGCGCCGGAATAAGCGTCAACGCGCCAATGACCGCGATAGCAACGGTGGCCGCGCCGCCCAATCCTTCGGAGGTCATCACTCCGATACCGATCAACATTAGACCGGTGAAACCGATCATCACAGTCAAGCCACTAAACAAGATGGCTTCACCGGCGGTTGCCACCGTCCAGGCGATAGCGTCGCGCGCATCCCTGCCGCGCGCCAATTCTTCGCGGAAACGGCGCGTGATGAACAGGCTATAGTCTATGGAGATGCCCAGGCCGATGATAGACGCGATACTGACAATGAATGAGCTGATCGAGGTATTCAGCGCTATGGGATAGACCAGCGCGAGAGCCACTGGAATCGCGGCCAGCGCCAGGACCAGGGGCATAATAGCTGCTGTGAGTGTGCCAAAGACGATCAGCAGCACCAGCAGCGCCAGTGGCAGCACGGTGGCGTCCGCGTGTTCGGTATCTGATTGCGAGAGGGTATTGATCTCATCCACAATCGCCAGTTGATCGGTGAGATAGACCTTCGCCGATTGCGCCGCGCTACCTGCCGGCAACAATGCGCGAAAGTCGCTCACACGCTGCTGCATATAATCATAATCTTTGTCGAATCCTACTACCAGAAAGGTGGTATGCCCGTCCTGCCCGGCGCTGCCGGAAGTGATGCTGGTAACGTGCGGGAAGGCGCGTATCTTGCTGGTAACAGCGTTGATTTCTCGCTGGTAAGCCGGGTCGCTAACGTTAGTAGATGCTGACTGGAAAACAACCGTAATCTGTGAAGGCGGCAGGTGCAGCCTGTCGATTAGCGCATTCGAAACATGCACCGATTCGCTGCCATTGAACGAGTAGCCGCCGCCACTCAAGACGCTTGAGAGCTTGCTGGCGAACGGTACGCTGGCCGCCAGGATGACCAGCCACAGTACAAGAATAATCCAGCGCGAACGATAAACAAAACGCCCGTAGGCCAATCCCAGGCGAAACGAGCGATGCGCTTTGAGCGCGGCTTCCTCGTCGAGAGATGATTGATCTCTCTCCTGTGCGATTTGTGGGTGTGACACTGACATAGAGCATGGCTCCCCGTATTGCTATTGTTTAGTTTTATCTCATGTAGATCATAGCAAATAGACGGTAGATGAGCCATGAATTATGAGATGACCCTGTAACGTCGCTCTGCTTTATCCCACCGGACTTCCAAATTGCGCTCCCAGAACCAATCGCAAAGAGCCTGGTATCTCGCTCCAAGAGTATTACGTTCTTGACTTAGCACGTGCCATGGCTCCCCGGCTGAATACCGCATAGCCAGTTCCACCTCATTATAGCGATTACCCACATCTTGCAATTCTACCAGCTTTTGCTCGATTTCCGCGTCAATCATTTTCATGTTCCTTCCCTTACACCCGATAATAACAGGTAGGTCACTTATAAACCACCCGTTTATAAACAATACAATTACAAACGGGCTACTGTCAAACGGCTTGTGCTGATACACTCGCTCTCAGCACACATGAGAAGGAAACATATGATACGTTTGAGAGTGAAAGAAATCGCGCAAGAGAAGGGGATAAGTCAACGTCAACTGTCGTTGCGTTCAGGAGTGGACATAAACACAGTACGGAAGATATTTCGCTATCCACAAAGCATAGTCACCACAGAAACCCTTGATAAGTTTGCCGAAGTATTAGGTGTTGATGCGTCCATGCTCATTGAAAGCGTCTCACCTGATGATAAAAAAGATGTACTATAGCTCATCCTACATCACCTTCACCACGAACGGCATGGGCGACCTGAACTGTCGCCTCGGTTGTACGCGCACCCGCATGGTGGCTTCTCCGGTGCTGGCCCATTCCAGTTCTCCGGCGAAAGCTTTGATAGTCTCGAAGCGGCGGTCGGGGTCTTTTTCCAGCGCCTTCATGATGACTCGTTCGACTTCGGGGGAGATGTCCAGACCTTTGCGGCGCAGGCGCGGGGGGAGATCGAAGAGATGCTGGTGGGCAATATCGTTGAATGTGCCGGTAAAGGGCCACTCGCCCGTCAGCCATTCATAAGCGACGACGGCCAGCGCGTATTGATCGCTGCTGCGCTGCGGCAGTCCCTGCAATTGTTCGGGCGCGGCATAGACCACCGTTCCCTCGAAGTCGGAGGAGTGGTTGCTATCAATGCCGTGAGAGAGCATGGCGACGCCGAAATCGCTGAGCCAGACCTGCTTTTCCGGTCCCAGCAACATGTTGTGCGGCTTGATGTCGCGGTGGATGAGCATTTGATCGTGAACGTATTGCAGCGCGTCGGCCATCTGTTTGATGTAGCAAACGACGGTTTGGAGCGGCAGGCGCGTATGTTTGGGGAAGCATTCACGCAGCGTGCCATAGGGAGCGTAGTTCATAACCATGAAAGGGGTCAAATCCTCGATGCCCATGTCCAGCACGCGCACGATATGCGGATGCTCCAGTTGCGCCAGCGTACACGCCTGGTCAAGAAATTTGCCCGTTCCTTCACGAATATAACGCCAGTTAAGTACTTTGATAGCGACAGGTATATCAAGTTCGAGGTGTTCACCGTAGTAGACCTCGGCAAACTTGCTGCGCCCAAGCAGACGCCCCAGGCGGTATTCGCCCAGTTGCTGCCCTATGCGTTCGCCGACAATCATGGCTGACCCTTAAAAACTCTCGTAACGCGCCGACTATGCGCATCTTCCTATGGACGTGGATGTGTCAATGTGACATCTGACCTTGCTTACGATAGTAGCATGTAAACAGGTCAACCCGCGCGATTCGGGGCATAGAGTGGTAGAAAAGTACCAACCAGGAACATTATGATATACTCAAAGTGGAGAAAACGACGCTTGAATAACGAGAACTTAGAGACAGTACTGGCTTGCAGGCCGCTGGGCCTGGCATTCGACTTTGATGGCACCCTCAGTCCCATTGCGCCCACTCCTGAGGCAGCGCAACTTTACCCTGGCGTGGCCGACCTGTTGGAGCAGGCCAGCGCATTTGCCCATGTGGCTATTTTGACCGGGCGTGAGATCGAGGATGGCGCGCGTAAGGTCAACCTGGATGGGCTGACGTACATTGGCACGCACGGACTGGAATGGTCGGATGGTTTGCCCTGGCTGCACGAAGTACATATCGACCCCACCTCTCTTGCCTATATTTCTTCTGGTACCTACCTGCTTGACCTGGTGGACGAACGCCTGGCAGACCTGCCGGGCGTGATCGTGCAGCGCAAACGGGTGGGCGGCTCCATTCATTATCGCCTCGCGCCCGACAAAAAGCAGACACGCCGGAAGCTGCTCGATCTACTCACAGAACCGGCGCGGCGTGTCAATATGCAACTGAGTGAGGGGAAGCAGATTGTCGAGATACGCCCGCCTCTGGCTATCAATAAAGGCATAGCCGTGCGCCAGTTCGCGCAAAGGCACGCGCTGCGCGGGCTTGTTTTTGCCGGCGACGACCGTACCGATCTTGACGCCGTTATGGAGATGGCGGAACTACGCCGGCAGGGGCTGGCAACGCTGGCTATCGTAGCGCGTTACCCCGACACGCTGCCCACTTTGCTGCAACACGCCGATATAGTGGTAGATGCGGTGCCGGGCATGGTCGCATTGCTACGCGACATGCTCCAGATTCTGACGTGTTCCTAACTGGCAGTATGATACGTTTAGTAATATGAGAACCCTTTGATGGTTCATCATATGGGTATACTGGATTTGAGAGAATGCGAAAGAC
>DASTKD010000539.1:0-6600 GCA_035716135.1 Ktedonobacteraceae bacterium | reverse complement strand
TTGGGGACGCGCCCATAATCCGACTCGGCGACACCGGCAATCACGATACGTCCATTGTAGGCTGGCATGAAATACAGGTTCCTTTCTCGCTCGGAGGTTTGTGTAAGAGGATTATATCACCAATATAGATCAGGAATACATGCTACAATGTAGCATATCAAAATAGAAAGCAGATTGGAGCAATCGCTATGCCGGACACAACTCGTCCCAAACCTTTGCCGGTCGTCACCGGGGAAAGCCGCCCGTTCTGGGAGGGCTGCAAGCGCGGGATATTGCTGTTGCAGTACTGCGAGACGTGCCAGCATTACCAGTTTTATCCACGCCTGTATTGTATGCAGTGCGGCGCGGATACGCTGAGTTGGAAGCAGGCCAGCGGGCGTGGTGTGATTTACTCGTACACCATCATTCGCCAGAATAAGTCGCCCGAATTTATGCATGAGACGCCCTATAATGTCGCCATTATTCAATTGGAAGAAGGCCCACGCCTGATGAGCAACATTGTCGATGCTGATCCCGGCGCATTGCAAGCAGATTTGCCGGTGACGGTAGTATTTGATGCCGTTTCTGAGACCATCAGCGTGCCGCGTTTCCGGCTGATCTAGCAAATTGTGAACTATTTCATAGTCTAAACATGAATTTATACCCTATAATAACAAATGGGGTATTCTCTGTATGTTATGACCGTCAAAATGGAAGACCGTCCGTATAAACGAAACAAAACTACAATTGTCTGCATTATCCCTTGTAAGAGGAACTGAATTCAGCCTCAACTGAATAATGGGAGCCGTATGAACGTATTGGAAAACGAGCCCCAACTCACTCTCGAAGCGTGCAAAGGATCAATGGCCGCGTTCGAACTGCTGGTTGTCTACTATGAGCCACGTATTCGGCGCATGTTGTATAGTCTGACGCAGGACAGCCAGTTGACGCAGGACCTTTGCCAGGAGACCTTCCTGGCGGCCTATCGCGCCCTGCCACGTATGAATGGGGAGGAGTTGCGCTTCGCTCCCTGGCTCTATCGAATCGCGCTCAACCAGGTTCGCAGCGAATGGAGAAGGCATAAGCATGTCTCTGTGATTCCCTTTACGTCGCCACAGGGTCATGGCGAAGATGCTTTTGATGATGCAGGCGAAGCGTGTCTGGTAAGCGATGAGTATTTCGAGGAACAGGTTGTGCAGCGTGATTTAATTGAACGGGTAATGCAGCAACTTCCGCGCACTTCGGCCATGTGTTTACTCCTTGATGCCGAGGGCTTCTCCTATCTTGAGATTGCGGAAACGCTGCAAGATACACTATCTGCTGTGCGCAGCCGGCTCTCACGCGCGCGCCAGACGTTTCAGAGGCTCTACAGGAAATTCGAGGAGGAGGGACGGTCATGAAGTATGACGCAGAGGCTTTACCGCCATGCGAATTCAGCGCGCACTGTTTGCGTTTGCTGGATGATCTAGATGCGCCTGGAGATCAGCATGGATACGAACATGTCATTTCGACGGACAAGAATGACATGCAAGACGAGTATTTAATAGAGAAGCTGCGTGTCCATGTACCTGGCTGCCCTATCTGTTCCGCGAAACTCGCTGAAGCGCGCGCGTTGCGCTCGCGCCAGCGCATAGCCCTGCGCCGTTATCTTGCCGATGCCGAATCCCGGGTCCCCTCAACCACCGAACGCATCTTGTCCATGATACAGCAGCCGTTACCGGAGGAGACGGAACAGGAACGGCCTTCAGCCTCGCAAAGACGCTGGCGTTACAGGCTCCCGGAAGTATTTGGGCCGCTTATCCAGCCGAAAAGTGATGCATATAGCAATGGTGATGGTCACTTCATCAATACGACAGGTCAGCAATTCCCATCCGTGAATCATACGAGTCACTGGCTGCGCAACGGCTTTGCCCTGGCGACGGCTGCCGCGCTGCTCTTCGCGGCCCTGGGCGTTTTCAGTCACATTGTGTTGCATAGTGGCGCACCGGCATCACAGGCAGAGGCAAAGAACTGGCCCTCCGTGATGATCGGCGTCTCGCTTCTCTCAGCCTTACCGGCTATCAGCAAGCTCTATAACGTCGATACAACGAGCGGAGAGAGAGAACAAATGACGCCAACCGGCCAGCCTGCTCAAGAGGCGCAGTACGAAACGGTATCTCCCGACGGGCAAAACGTGCTATATCATTTCTCCTCTCAAGGCCAGACTATCTACACGACTCTACAGGCGGGGCAGCATGGAGCCTATGTTACCGATGGTAGCGTGAATAATGCCATCTGGATGGATAACGACCATGTACTGGTTGCCTTTTCCTTTAGCGATGTGAAGGAATTTGATATTCATACGGGCGCATCTGTACAGCAATTCGCCTCGCTGTCCAACGTCTACTTACTCTTCTATCACGCGCCCTATCTGTACTACCAGGATGCGCAAAAAACGATGATCTATCGCAGCAACCTGGCGACGGGCGAGAATCAGCAATTGATTGTCGGCGCAGGCGGTCTCAATTTCACTCATTGTGTGTTAGAACCCTCTGGTACGGGTATCTATTGCGAAGCGCAAAGCGACGGGCTTTCGCATTCAGGTAGCGCTCTGTACATGGTGAGGGACGATGGTTCAGGAGTGCAGGCGCTCAGCCGGCAAGGCATCTTGCTCGGTTTCGCCTCCGACCATGCGCTGCTCTATTTACAGTTACAGGTTGCGCTCAATAACTATCAGGTAGTGAAGTTGGGACAAACGCCACAGCAGGATCGCGTCGTGATGAATAATGCTGCGCCGGCGACAGCCACCATAGAAGCGGGGGATGCCATGCTGGCTCCTGATGGACACGCGCTGGTCGTGCAAGACGGTAATCTGACCGATTCCCTGCGCGGTGTCTGGTATGACGATTTTACGACGCAAACGTCACGCGAGCTATTCACGTATACGCCCGGCTCTTACGGGCAGTTGATTGGCTGGGATCAATTGCGCGTCAATGGGACGACAACCACGCCGACTGCCGTCGAATCGCCGCTTCAGATGTTGGCCGCAGCTTAAAATTGATAGCTATCTGGCTCCATGCGTCGCCATATCCTGACTTCGCTAATACCCGCCTCGCGCAAAATTTCTTCCGAAAGCGCGTGCGCCTGTGCCACGCGCGCCGGGTAATGCGCGTCTGAACCCACGCTGACGGGCGTGCGGTACAAAGCGCAGGCGCGAGCAAGCCTGCGCGCGAGGCTCGGATAGTGCAGCGCATCATACCCGTTGATCTCCAACGCCACATCACAGCGAGCAGCTTCCGCCGCCAGCTTTTCCAGTTCATCATCAAAAGTGGCTGGAAGGAAAGCGTTTTCAGTACGCATTCGTACCGGGTGACTGACCAGGCTGAACACGCCACACGCGGCAACCTCGCGCAAAAGCGTGAAGTAGCGTAGCCAGCGCGCCTCGCCTTTCTCTCGATTCGTAATGCCATCATCCTCAAAAAAGATACCATCGACTTCATGCACCGACCCGATCAGGAAATCCCAGCCATGCCCCGGCAGAAATGCCTGGATTTGCTCATTCAGACCTGGAATGTAGTCCACCTCCAGCCCCAGGCGCGTCTCGATGGAGACTTCCCGCGCGGCGGCGCGCACTGCGTCGCTATAGGCCGCGAACGAAAGTGTAGGACCCTCATCCGGCAAATGTTGCAGGGTGGGACGCGCCTCCGTCATCTGAAAGATATGCTCCGAAAGACCAAGTATGCGCAGCCCTTTATCTCTGGCTGTCTGGGCCATCTGCCGGGCGGAACTGCGCGCGACGTGGCTGTGGAAATCGGTGTCGATGGTCATGCAGATCAATACTCCTTACGGTGGTTGTTGGTTTCGGCTTGCCTGCCTGAGCGGAAACGCTGGCTGGCAAATGAATGAGATATAATATATACCTCTATTATGGACCGTCGAGCGAGCTTGTACAACGGTTATTGTAATCCAGGAAGGATGAACTGGTATGGCGCTTTCCTCTTCCGCCGGACATGTTGTTATTATTGGGGGTGGCGCAACAGGCGCGCTTATCGCCGTTCGACTGGCAGAACGTGGTTTCCGCGTGACTGTCCTGGAGAAGGCGCAACAGGGTAATGGCTCTTCCAGCCGTTCTGCGGCGGGCATTCGCGCGCAGTTCAGCACTGAAGAGACGGTGGTTGGGATGCAATACAGTGAGTGGTGGTATAGCCACTTCCATGACATTTTGCATAGCCCCGCGGATGTTCGGCAGCAGCCTGTTCTGCGCCAGAACGGCTACCTGTTCCTCTACGAAGCTCCTGATGCGATTCCAGTGTGGCAACCTCGCAGGCAGCGCGAATTGGCCCACATCTGGCAACAGGCCCAGGCGGCTGCCAGAATGCAGCAGCGCCTGGGACTTCCCGTTGAAGCTCTAACACCGCAGGATGTGCATGAGCGCTGGCCTCATCTTATCCCCGATCGCCTGGTGGGCGCGACGTGGTGTCCGACCGACGGCTTTCTCTTGCCACATATGATCTATAGCGAGGGTTTCCGGCGGGCAAAAGAACTGGGTGTGCAGGTGCGGCAGCATACCGAGGTGCTTGAGGCCATATCCCAGGGTGATCGTATAAAGGCGCTGGTTACGAATCAGGGAACAGTTGAGGCCGATTGGTTCATCAATGCAACCAACATCTGGGCAGCTCGCCTCAGCCCGCGCATTGGTGGCATGGCGCTGCCTGTTTCTCCGCTCAAGCGCTATCTTTATTTTCTGAAACCAGCGCAGCCTGTCATGGACGCGACAGCATGGCAGCAGCTACCCATGACCATCTACGGGGTAGGAAGCCATCGAGGAGCGCACTCGCGGCCAGAACATGATCTCTTGCTGCTGGCCTGGGCGCATGAAACTGAGCCGGAGACCCATTTTAGCGACGCCGACCAGGATCGTATCGATCCCCCATTTCGCCATGATAACGGCATCGACAACTATGGGTACGCCATTCTCGCACAGGTAGAGGAATTTTCTCCCCTGCTTGCCAACGCGGGCGGCATAATGGCTACAACCTGTGGCTTCTACGGTACCACACCCGACGCCAATCCGTTAATCGGTCATGACGCGCATCAACAGAACCTCGTCCACGCGGTCGGATTCTCAGGACATGGATTGATGCACGCGCCGATTACCGCGCTCCTGGTCGAAGCCATGCTGGCGGGTGATGTTGATCGTGGCTCCGTTCATCTACCAGCGCCATTTGATTACGCCACCATCGATCTCAAAACCTTTGATCCCGGTCGTAATTTTGAAAGTTCACACCGCGAGACGCTGGTCTTGTAACCTGTACCTGCTGATCTCATCAGTATTTCACTACCGCGATAGCAAAGCCATCGGTATAGTCTTCGTCCATAGCCAGGAGCAGCGATGCCAGGCGCGGGTCGCTGGCTATACGCCGGTTGAATTCCGCCACGCCTGCCGTGACATCATCCTGCGGCGGCAGGAAGGCTTTGCCATTACGAATGCAGTTGTCGGCGACAATAATGCTGCCTGGCCGCGTGAGACGCAAGGCCCATTCGAGATATTGCGGGTAGGGTGGCTTATCAGCATCAATGAAAACGAGGTCGAAAGGTGCGTCACTTTCCAGGTGTGGCAGCAGATCAAGCGCCCTGCCTACGCGTACCTCTGTGCGGTCGCTGACTCCTGCCTTCTCGAAGGAGTTGCGCACGACGGCGGCGTGTTCGGGACTGATCTCCAGCGTTATCAGGCGTCCGCCAGCAGGCAGGGCGCGCGCCAGCCAGATGCCACTATAGCCGCCCAGCGCGCCAATTTCCAGGATGGAACGCGCATTACAGGCGGCGGCCAGCACTTGCAGCAACTTGCCCTGAACAGGCGAGATTTGAATTTCGGGTAAGCCTGCCGCTCTGGCCGAGGTCAGGGCGTTGCGCAGCCCTTCGTCCTCTGGCGCGAAAGCTCTGGTGATCCCCTCTACAATCTGGCGTCGCGTCCGTTGCTGTTGCTGTAAATTCGTCAATTCCGCGTTGTCATTCGCCATGAAATAACTAACCTTTCTTCAGGATTGCCAGGGCGGAGCTTGTCTTTCACCAGGAGGTTGTTTGAAATACGCGGTCGGTAGAGGCTGTCATTCTGAGCGCAGCGAAGAATCTCAGTTGTGCCGACTAGAGATTCTTCGCTGCGCTCAGAATGACAGCTTCCACCTTGCTGACCCTTTCCTCACAAGCCTACTGGTGGAAGGCAAGCCCCACCCCGCCCTGGTTGTTATACGCGAGCGTTTTCGTAGTTGTAATGATTGAGAATGCGCTCGACCCATGTAATATCGATGGTGGCTTTGCAAGCCACGAAAATAGTGTGCGCTTCTTGCAGGTAGGCCAGGCCGCGTGTAAAGGCTGGTTCGCCGCGAACACTGCGTTGCAGCAGCGTTACCCCGTAGCCGTTGAGCGCGCGAGCGTAGTCCAGGCGCATCTCGTGCCGCGAAAAGATGCCGAGCGCCTTCTCAAAATAAACATCGGCTCCAGCCGGGTGTCCGCTGGCTGCCAAAATTCTGCCGAGCAGGCGTTGCGAGCGCGCCAGGGCGCGCGTAAGCTCGTGTTCCTGCGCATCTTCCATGCTCCGCAATGCCATGTGGCGCGCGCGCTCGACATCGCCCGGCAGGAAAT
>DASTKD010000538.1:0-9204 GCA_035716135.1 Ktedonobacteraceae bacterium | reverse complement strand
CAAGGGTCGCCCCTACCATATGCCGAAAATGGGGGATGCTTCGTATATGGTAGGGGCGACCCTTGCGGTCGCCCTGGCAACTTTAAGGTCATCCATTTGCCGGAATTATGCGAACATCGCTATAATGTAAATGCTACTGCTGTGCATTCTGGTGACAGGCAAAGTAGCAGCGAACATCAAACAAACAATTACACCGGTGGCGCTTCACCGGCTTGAAAGGAAGTATTTCGCATGGCAAAGACATTAGCCGATGTCGAGAAGAAAATTGATATTCTCGATGAGACCGAAGAAGTCCATACCGGGCGTGGCTGGAAATTCTGGGTAATCGCTCCGCTCGTCCTGACAGTGGTGGGCGGCGGTGCGTTTCTGGCGGTACGGCGCTTGTTCGGTAGTTCCGAAAGCTAAAGATATTTCTGAAGCAAAGCAGCCTGCCTGAGTTATTACAATTCAGGCAGGCTGCTTTATTTACCATAAGGATTTTCGCAGGTCCGCTTCGAGCGCTCCGTTCAACGCGATTTGCGTACCGTGCGCTCCTTGCGCGGTTTTGGTGAGCGTTTTCTCGATATTCTGAATGACATCGGTTGAGCAAACACTGCCCGGCTGCTGGTTCGTAGCGATACAGATGCCCGCCGTCAGGTAATTCGCCGAACCGAGGATATGTTGGCTGACGGTTGAACTCGTGTCAGCCAGGCTATTAGCAATATCGGACCATTGCATACCCGCCAGGTCCTGTGGCGAATAGCCCGAAGCCAGACCGATCACAACAAACTTGTTGGCAATGTCAACAAATGGGATGCTTCCCGCACCGGCAGCATCAATATAAGGCGGCGCATCGTAGGTAAGGAATAGTTTCTGTTGCTCGGCAGTCGGAGTTTGCAGGGTCGGGTACGCGCCGCTGCTATCCTTCACGTTGCCCTGCTCCTCTACCGGCATAAAGTCGATATACTGGCTCGTATAAAGCGGCTCTTTGTACAGTTTAGGGTAAAAACTAAATGTGGGCGTATTCGGGAAGACATCGCTGCTGGATGAAGTGGTCTGATACAACTGGCTAAACGTGCCAAAGCGACTGAGCGCCACTACCATTGCCCAACGCTGCGCCGCGCAATAGGGACACCATTCTGACCCCATGTACAAAAACGCTGGCTTGCCTGTTGGCCCGGTTAAGGCTGGAGGCGATCCCTGGATCGCCTTGAGAGGATTTTGCAGTTTTCCAGTATTCACCACCGACAGGATATTCGGGTCAACCTTTGTAACAGCGTTGAACACCTGCGAACTGGTAGGCGTGGGAGCCGCCGCGCCGGATGGCTGTCTGGAGATAAACACGAAAGCCACGATGATGACCGCGATCAGTGCAAGCACAATGCCGATCATATAGGACTGATTCCAGCCGCGCCTGCGCCTTGTTGGCTTTCTGCGACTCTCTGTGGGAGTTGACTGGACGCGATTCTGAGCGCCCTGTAGCCGCTGTGATCGCTGTTGTCGTTGTTTATCACGGCGCTGTGCCGCTGATTGTTGCTGTTTATTTGCCATAACCATCTTCTCCTCAAATTCGGGTTATCTTATATCACGCTCTATCATACCAAATATTGTCCCGGATGTAACCCTTTTGCGCACTTGTTTGCCAGCCAAAAACCTCTCAAATTTCTCACAGTTATTTCGCTTGACAAATCACCAGCCCATAAGGTACAATCAACTCGCTGGTGTGGAAGCATCCGGCACACGCGCCTCGTTCGTCTAGTGGCCCAGGACGCCGCCCTTTCAAGGCGGAGATCACGAGTTCGACTCTCGTACGAGGTACTATTTTCAGAAAAGCCTGGTACGCCGCAAATTATTTTTGGCGCACCGGGCTTTTCTGCTTTATACTTTAAGCAGAAACATTTCGTCACGAGGGAAATAGACATGATTAGTGTAGAAGAAGCCCTTGAACGCATCCTGGCCGGAATTGCGCCTCTCAGCGCCTCGCAGGTTCCCCTGGCGGAGTCGCTCGGCCTCGTGCTGACAGAGGATATTATCGCGCAGGAGGATATGCCGCCGTTCGCCAATTCCGCTATGGACGGCTTCGCGCTGCTTAGCCAGGATAGCAAGCCGCGCGATGGGCAACCGCCGCGCCTGCGCGTGACCGGCACAGTGGCTGCAGGCTATGTCGCGCAGCATTCCGTCACTGCTGGCACGGCTATGCGCATCATGACGGGCGCACCGGTACCGCCGGGAGCCGATACCGTCATTCAGGTGGAACTCACGCGCAGCGACGGCCCACAAAGCGAGTGGGTAGAGATATTGCAAGCGGTCGAGCCGGGCAACAACATTCGCCCTGCCGCTGAGGATATGCGGCGCGGCCAGACCGTGCTGGCGCGTGGCACAGAGATCGGGCCGTGGGAAATCGGCATCCTGGCGACACTGGGCAAGGCCAGCGTGCCAGCTATCCGCCGCCCGCGCGTTGCCATTCTGGGAACCGGCGACGAGGTGATCGACGTGGATCAACCCTTGCAGCCGGGCAAAATCCGCAACAGCAACAGCTACCTGCTTGAAGCCGCCGTGCGCCGCGCGGGAGCCATCGCGCACCGCCTGGGCGTGGCGCGAGACACGGTAGAGAGCCTGCGCGAGAAGTTCAGCCAGGCCATACAAACCGATTTAATTCTTACCTCCGGCGGCGTCTCTGTGGGCGATTTTGACCTGGTGAAAAACATCATGGCCGAGCAGGGAGCCATCAACTTCTGGCGCATCAATATGCGCCCTGGCAAACCTGTCGCCTTTGGACATATCGGGCAGACTCCCTTGTTAGGCTTGCCCGGCAATCCGGTTTCAGCCGCCGTCACCTTCGAACTGTTCGGTCGCCCCGTCATTCGCAAAATGCTGGGACATACGCGCCTGCTACGCCCGCAGATCGAGGTCATCGTCGAAGATGGCGTTAGCGACAGAGCCATGCGCCGCCACTATGTGCGCGCCCACATCACCTGGCGCGATGGCCGCTTCGTAGCCCGCACGACAGGCAATCAGGGTTCCAACATCATGACCTCGCTCCTCAACGCCAACGCTCTCGTCATCGTACCCGAAGGCGGCGTACAGCTACATCCCGGCGACACCGCGCAGGCGATGATGCTGGATTGGCCCGAAGTATAACGGAATCTCCAATCACCTTTCCCCGCCCTGATGACGCATTCTGTAGCGCAACTGGTCGCGCGAGAGGCCCAGCAGGGCGGCAGCCTGCACCTGGTTGCCATGACAGTGTTCAACCGCCTCCTGCACGAAACGGCGTTCGATTTCGCCCAGGAGCGCGGGAAGATCGATACCACCGGGGGGCAAGTGGATATTTTCTTGTAGTTCGTCAAGCTGTTGAGCCGCGCTGCTGCTCGAAGCGTGTAATTCTGCGGGCAGGTCAGCCGGGCGAATTAGCTGGTCATCACACACGATTTGACCGCGCTGGATCACGCTGCGCAGTTCGCGCACATTGCCGGGCCAGGCGTAGCGTATCAGCAGCGCCATTGCTTCATTGCTTATACGCAACTGCTGCGCCTCACCAGGCGAAAACTGGCGTAAAAAGTGGTTGACGAGAGGTTCAATATCTTCCGGGCGTTCGCGCAGAGGAGGCAGGCGCAGCGTAATCACCTGCAAGCGGTAGTAGAGATCGTCGCGGAAGGCTCGCCGCGCGACGGCAGCGGCAAGGTCAACATTGGTAGCTGAAATCACGCGCAGGTTGACATGCACCTCTTTTGTGCTGCCCACACGCCTGAAGTTGCGCGTTTCGAGGAAACGCAGCAATTTGGCCTGCAACAGGAGCGGCATCGAGCCAATTTCATCGAGAAAGAGTGTACCGCCATCGGCGCGTAACAAGTATCCTTCGCGCGCCACCCTGGCATCGGTGAACGCGCCCGCCTCCACGCCAAAGAGTTCCGTTTCAAGTAGTGTGTCAGGCAACGCAGCACAATTAATATCGACGAAAGGATAGGCTGAACGGCGGCTCAATGCATGGATGGCACGGGCAACCACATCTTTACCCGTACCGCTCTCGCCTTGCAACAATATGGTCGTATCCGGGTAAGCAGCCACCTGCGCTACCTGCGCAGCGATTTCGCGCATAGCCGGGCTACGACCAATCACCATTCCAGTGCTAGAAAGCGAGTCGTCGGCCAGCACTGTCGGCGATTCGTAACGAGATGAAGTATTTCGCCTCAACACACATACCCCTCACATTATTTTTAATGCTCTTTGCAAAAATGCCGACACCGTCCACGCCTCTAATGAAATTTAACAACCACCATCGGGAATGTCATCCTTCGCTTCGTCCTGTCATCCTGAGCAAAGCGAAGGATCTCCGTGACCGGCACATCAGATCCTTCGCTTCGCTCAGGATGACATTCCTGGACTTGGTCGATAAAAATTTATCAGGATATTGAACAGATTATCCCGCCTTTGCGTAAACGTGGTTGCCCATCTCGTACTGGTTCATCGATTGTGGCTGCACATCGGGAGGAGCAACGACCCAGCCATTGCCCAGCACGAAGGTTGCTCCGTTACCTCCATTACCCCATTGCGATTGTGTCTCGATGGGCTGTGGAAAAGGGGAGCGACCTTGAGGGTTCGATGGAGGCTGGAGTGCGTCAGCAGCATATGCTGGCGTCGTCATGCCATTGCCCGGAACGGCCTGGGCATACTGGCGCGAAACGGGCGACATCTCGTTCACATCCCCGAACCCGTAGGCCGGTAACGAGAGCGTAATGACACCGAGAGCGACCAATTCTCCGGCAGCCTGGCACACCTGGTCACGCGACATGCTCAATTCCTGGGCCGCTATCTGTAGCGTCGTTTGCCCATCAGCGCGCGTAAAGAGCCGCCACTGATCGGGCGTGAACGGTATCTGCGGGTTCTGTTTGCGGTAGGCGGAAAGGTCTACAGGAGTCAATACCATCTGGGCCTGCATAGAGGCTATATTTACTTGCACAGGAGCCAGTGGCGTAGTCACAGGCTGCGGCGGTAAAAGCGTTCCCATAGGAGATTTCGCCAGCGTATCGGTATGGCGTTCCGTGTCGGGCGCGGCTTCGGGCGACGAAAAGAGCGACGCCGAAAAGGATGTGGCGGCTGCTATATCGCCGAAGAAAGCGGGTTCTTCCCCGTGCATCGTTGGCGTATCGGCAATGCGGCTTTGCTTCGCGGCGGCTGTCTTCGTAGAATGCTGCTGTGCCACGCCAGGGGAAGGAGCAGCGCTAACGGTGACTGGTTGAGCGGGAACTTCAGCTGGCTGCGCAGGGAGTAGCGACGAGATAGCGAGCGCAATAAGCAGGCGATCACCCGGCGGCGGCTGATTTTCCTCAAAATGGACTTCGCCATCCGTCCAGGCGATCAGCGCCTCAATCACATGCGAAGCCTCGGTAAAAGCCCAGCGATACAGGCTTTCCTGGTTGACATGCCCCCGGTCGATCAAGCTAAGCGCCGTGCCTACCTCGCGGTAGCGTTCAACGCCCAGGGTAGCGATAACATCCTGATAGGCTTCCCGCGAAATAACCCCGGCCTGTAACAGCCGATCCGCCAGCGAAATATCCGGTCGAATAGGACCGATACACAGCAATTGCCCCTGTCGAAACGAGAGTTCTATCCTGCGCTCTCCCTGCTTCACAACGAGCAAGCCAGTCTTCTTATACGACTCAATTCTCTGCAAAATAATCGAAAGGTCAAACTGATCTAACGAACCTATGAATGACACTAAAACACCGCCCGTCCAAAAACGGCTCACAACACCGGAATAGTAGCCGTGAACACAGTTGCTTAACGGCGTCACATCCCTGCGCGAGAGTCTACTACGAAACGTTGCGATAGCTTTACGACGCCCGGAAGAACAAAACAGGTACTTCCGTCCCCGACCTCATGGCCGATTCATCGTAAAGGCGGAGATACACACCCCATGTATCTCCGCCATGCTTCGATCCTCATATGTTTGTCTGTTGACTTCAACCCACATCCGACCCACAAAGCCGGATGCCAGAGGAACCAGAGATCAAAAGGGTACACACAACCCTTCCGGCGGAGGGAGAGGGATTCGAACCCACGGGGCTTTCACCCAACTGTTTTCAAGACAGTCGCAATAGACCACTCTGCCATCCCTCCGACAAGACTATACCATATGCAGAGCCGTTTTGAAAAGGGTATGGCCGAAAATTCTTATGAAATGCGTGAAATCGCCGCGCAACCCTATGCTCTGACATCCTTCCCTTTCAAAAAGAAGGCGATCGCCACCATCAAAACAATAGTGATTGCCACCAATGCGCCCCAACACAGCAGCAGGTGCATAGTAGCGCCGGGCAAGGCAGTGGCGGGATCGAGCGCGACAAAATGCGTGCTTTGAAACGAGAAGTTGTCTACCCCCAGCTTATCACCGTGCAGCCCAATCGACGACCCCAGAGCAGCCATCGCCCAGCGCGCCGAGAACAATCCCCCCACAACCTGCAAAAGGGGCGTATCCAGCTTGAAGATGATGCCGGAGAAGATCACCTGGGGAATAATCACCAGCGGAACATAGCTCATGGCGCGGTCGGCGTTACGCGCCAGCGCGGAGATCGCCAGCCCCAGCATCAGGCCCGAAAGCGAGGTGAGAGCCATCGTAATAAAGACCTCTAACAGCACCGGCAAGAATATGCCCTGTTGAAAGGATGCTTTCAGGTTCACGAAGTAGACCAGGATGGCGCTTTGCAGCAGGCAGAAAACGCCCAGCACCGCGATCTTTGAGAACATATAGGGAGCAATGCCCAGGTTTACCATGCGCTCGCGCCGGTAGATGGGTACCTCTTTCACAATGGCATGGACACCATTGAGGCAGCCGAACAGGACAGCCGCGAACGCCATAATGAAAAGCACCGTTTCCGCGTTGGCTCCGGAATTAAAGGCAATGGCGTTCTCCAGCGCCTGCTGCGGCGTTAAGCCTTGCTTTTGCACAAAAGCCTGCCCCTGCGGTGTTTTGAGCAGATCAACCACTTTCTGGCAATTAATCGACACGATAGGCCCTGTATTATTGGCAGGGTTGGCATGTAACGGACACGAGGTAACGCTGGTCGAGGTAAATACGTTGGACGCGGTCAGGTAGAACAGGATCAGGCCGATGATGGGAGCTTGCAGCAACAGGGTCAGGAGGGTATTCATATCATGTGTGAGCAACTTTATATAGCGCCGCGTGAGCAGCCCGAATTGCCTGCGTGGACGACCGCGCCTGGGCCGCCGCTCCTGTTCCATCGCTTCAAACAACGCTTCGCGCCCGGCAACCGCCCTATCGAGTGGCTCCTGAACATAACGCTGGTAATAGGGAGAACGCTTAAAGTTCTCTGCCGCCTCGGCAGGGATTTTCTTGTTATCGGGAGTGGGTTCCAGCGCGTTGTAGATCTCCGCGAAATCGCGTGTGCCAAAGTAGGTCAGCGCCTCGGCTGGTGGCCCATAGAAAGCCAGGCGACCACCTTGCGCCAGGAAGCATACATAATCACAGAAAGTGATGTCATTGGTAGCGTGTGTCACCAGCACAATGGTATGCCCTTTATCAGCCAGCTTGCGCAAAAGCTGCATCATCCTGCGGTCAAGGCCGGGATCGAGGCCGGAAGTTGGCTCATCCAGGAAGAAGATACTGGGGTTCGCCAGCAATTCAAGGGCAATCGACACTCGTTTGCGCTCGCCGCCCGAAAGATGCTTGACAAGGTAGCCGCGCCGGTGCCGTATCTCCACCTCGTCAAGCACCTCGTCGATACGGTCCCGGATCTGCGACCTCGTAAAGTCTTTTGGCAGACGCATCTTCGCTGTATAATACAATGCCTGCGCAACAGTCAGGTCGGGATGAATAATATCATCCTGCGGCACATAACCGATTTGTGTGTTGAATGATGCCAGGTTGCGATAATAATCCTGGCCGTTGTATAGCACACGACCCCTGCCGCCTGGTCGCAAGCCACTCAGCGCATCCAACAATGTAGATTTGCCAGCGCCAGAACTGCCCACCAACGCCACAAAGCTGCGAGCAGGAATGTCGAGGGAAATGTCGTGCAGCAGTACATGGAACCTGCGCCCGCTCGTCTTGAGGCGTACCGCATCAACCCGGATACTATAGCTATCATCCTGCTGGATAAGCTGCTTTCCCGTGTAGATCAGGCTAAATGGCCCGATACGGATAACATCCTCTGGATTAAGCTCCTTCGCCCTTACCTGTTGGGCATTGACAAAAACATGATTGGTGCTTCCCAGATCAACAATGCGATACCCGCCACTACGCGCCCGTTCCAGCCGCGCATGATAGCCAGAAACCAGCGGATGATTCAGCGCCACCATATTATTTGGGAAACGCCCAATCGTAATTACCGGCGCTTCCAACTGAATCGGCGCAAGCTGCGGCACCGGACCTACTACCGGCAAACTACTTGTAGTAGTAACTGGTGGCGCATATTGCCCATTCACAAGAGGCGACGTTTGCGTCTGATCGATTGCTGGCCGCTGATTCGAGTCCATATAAGCTCCATACGGTGTTCTCTATAAGTTCTGCTTCGCACTATCTAACACGTAATACAGACTCGAATCGTTGACGCACCATGAAAAGCGCGGCTACACCGCCTGCCCTTCCTCCACATCGATGTACGGAGGATACTCTCTATGCACCATCGTAAAATGCCCCTGGCACCTCTTCAAAGTCATTTCCACGCTGCGATGATCCGCCACCCGCTTGCGCGCCTTCTTCATAGCATCCACATCGTCCACCGCATAGATAATAAACAACTCTATTGGTCCGGGTTTCCCGCGATCAACTTGCAACGTGTACAGGTAGTGCCTCATGTTTTGCTCCATTCTGAACGATGCATTAAAATAGATGTATCTTTTCAGATACTTCTTTTTAAGAGTATCATAACTGCTGTCTCCCGTCAAGCAGAATGCTCCTATATACTTGAGGAAATTGTTCAAGGGAGCCTGTATGTTACGTCTTCGTATCAAGGAACTAGCAGAAGAAAGAGGCATCAGCCAGTCCAAACTTTCTCGTATGTCCGATGTGCATATCACCACGATAAGAAGGCTCTATAGTAACCCTTTCGGTGGGGTAAACATTCTCACCTTAGAAAAGATCGCCCAGGCATTAGGGGTTGAAATTTCTGATCTTACCGAGAAAGTGCCGGACGAGAAGTAAGGGATAAATTCTGTTCAAATAACCATTTGCATTTATGCATCGCTATGGTATACTCCTGAAAATGT
>DASTKD010000537.1:0-21860 GCA_035716135.1 Ktedonobacteraceae bacterium | reverse complement strand
CCGGCAATGTCGTGCTCTTCATTACACTGGGTCTGCAGTTTGGACTCGGCTCCAGCGGCAGTGGGGCGGCGGGCTTTGTCTGGCCGGGCTATGTGGTGGGTGGTCTGATCGGGTTGGTCTCGATGCTCTGCTACCTGGTCGCTGGGCCGGACAGCCTGGAAAGCCAGCTCAGCAAGAGCGGTGCCGAAGTCGCCGGGGCCGAGGGGCTGGCGCAGGCTTGAATCCGTCACTGGAGAGCATGGTGGTACCGGGTCCAGCACACGGACCTGGCACCACATGCGCCGTCCCGACTCGGAGAGTGGGGCCAAAGTACCTGTACATGTCGTCAGCGGGCCTGATGGGTCCAAAAAAGGAGGTTTTCTCATGCCTGGAGTACGTCTCATCCGGGGGATAGCGGGTGCTGCTGGACTGGGAGCACTAACCCTGGGATTGCTTTTCTGGATTGCCCGGATGAATTTCATCAGCATTCATATGCTGTTTGGCCTCACGGTTGCCCTCTCTCTGCTGATCCTGGGGATAGTGGGAGTGT
This sequence comes from Ktedonobacteraceae bacterium, assembly GCA_035716135.1. GTDB lineage: Bacteria > Chloroflexota > Ktedonobacteria > Ktedonobacterales > Ktedonobacteraceae > CF-113. Next base: position 21,331 of record DASTKD010000537.1, on the reverse strand, counting down.
TTACCAGAGGGATGAGGCTGCTGGGAGCCATAGGAATCGTCTACGCGCTCATCGTTCCTGCCTTTGGCTTGACGCAGGCGACGTTGCTGCCGGGCAGCCTGCACTGGTTGATCCAGACGGCTCATTTGCTAGTGGGACTTGGCGCTCTCACGTTCATCGGAGTGCTCAGTACACGCTACCTGCGCCTCAGGCGGGGAGCCACCAAAGCTCCTGCGCCTCAAGTAGAGGGATAATACCTGGAGGAAAAACATGGTCAGAAAATGGTTGGTTCTCCTGGCACTGTCTGGTGTGATTGCCCTGCTGCTCGCCGCCTGCGACATTGGCGGCTCTGCTTCCAGTACGGCAGAGAATCCCGTCCATATGAACGACACAAATTTTGTCCAGGCATCCATCACGATCAAGAAAGGGGAGCGTCTCACGCTGATTGACGATGCGTTCACGCCGCACATCGTCGCAAATGGAACCTGGGAGAACGGCACGGCGCACTCGGCCAGGGAGCCAGGCGCTCCGCTGGTCAAGGACGTACAAATCAACGGCACCAGTTCGCAGGTGCTTGGTCCCTTCACGACGACCGGAACGTACAAGCTCTATTGTACCATCCATTCTGGCATGAACCTGACGGTTGTAGTGCAGTGAGAGTGGTGCGAAGGATAAGGAGGTACATCATGGTTAATCACAAGTTGCTTCGTCTCTCAGCAACGCTGGTGCGACTCGTGTGTTTGACCCTGTGTGTGTTGTCGGTGGGACTTTTTATCACCAGCATCCCGTTGTACTTTGCGCATCTCCACCTGCTCTGCACTGATACAGCCGCTGCTTGCGCTACTGCCGGGCAGCCGACACCTGGCGACGTGCGACGGCTTCACGAACTCGGCCTTTCACTCGACTCCTATGCGACCTACATCATCGTGACTATGAGTATTTTTGCCCTGGGGTACTGGTTGGTCTCGGCCTTGCTCTTCTGGCGCAAGTCGCATGACCGCCTGGCGCTCCTGGCCGCCGTCTCTCTAGGCACCTTTCCGATGGTGTTCAATCCTGGGAGTAACACACTTCCATCGCCCTGGTTGAGCCTTTCCCTTGTGCTAAGCGCTCTCAGTTCCCTCTGCTTCGTCCTTTTTGGTTACGTGTTTCCCAGCGGACACTTTGTCCCCCGCTGGATGCGCTGGGTCTTCGTTGTAGCGCTTCTGTATTGGGGGTTCGATGCATTCTTCCCTGTCTCTTCTTTTAACCCGTTCTCTCGCTCCCAGGTGCTCAATGCCCTGACCTATCTCGGTCTGCTCGGCGGGATCATCGTCGTGCAAATCTATCGCTACCGGCGGGTGTCCAGTCCCGCCCAGCGCCAGCAGATCAGGTGGGTGGTCTATGGCGCGTCAATGGGCGTGGGCGGGTACCTGGTACTCTTTACCCTCGCTCTTGTCTTTCCCTCACTCTTCCAGATTGGCTCGCCTGGGAGCTTGATCCAGTGGGCCGCCGCCTATGGTCTTGGGCTTCTGGTCCCATTTTCTCTCGGCCTGGCGATCTTGCGTTCACGACTCTGGGACATCGACCTCCTCATCAACCGCACGTTGGTCTACGGCATGTTGACAGTCATGCTGGCACTGGTGTACGTTGGCCTGGTGATTGGTTTGCAATTGCTCCTGTCGAGCATCATCAGCCACGGCAGTGGCGTCGCCATCGTCATCTCCACCCTGGCGATCGCGGCCCTTTGCCAGCCGTTACGCCATCGTATCCGGCAGATCATTGATCGACGATTCTATCGCCGCAAGTATAATGCGGTCCAGACGCTGGCCGCCTTCAGCACCACCTTGCGCCATGAGGTGGACTTAGATCAGTTGAGGGAAGTGTTGCTAGCTGTTGTCCAGGAGACGATGCAGCCTGCCCATGTCTCGCTCTGGGTGCGCCCACCTGTACTGTCCAGGCAACGCAACACGCGGCTCCTCCCTCGAATCGAAGAGGAAGAGAGAAAAAAAACTGACGAGCCTTGCTGGCTGTTACGGGTGGATGACCTCGCGGGCCGGCACACTGGCATGGATAGTGGTCCCATGGCCGGGAGTACTCTCGATGCCGAGTACTCCCCCCAGATGGTTGATCCGCTCTCGCATTGAGAGCAGACCTAAATGACCGGGAAAGGAGCCGAGCGAGTCAAATCCCCTGCCATTATCCTGAATCTCCAGGATAATTGCCTCAGCCGTCCGGCCAAGTCTCACATTCACCTGGCTGGCATGGGCATGTTTGATGGTATTGTGTAAAGCCTCCTGTGTGACACGGTACAGCTCTTGTTTGACCGGTAGTGACAGATCAGGTTCGTCGCACATGTTGGTCTCGACCGGGACATCGTGGCGGGCCTGTAGGGCGGCAGCCTGCTTGATGAGTGCCGAGACCAGCCCCTCCGTCTCCAACGACTCCGGGCGCAGCTCGAAGATCAGCGCACGCATCTCGGCCAGGCCCGTCTTTGCCAGCGAAAGGACGTACTCCAGCGGTTCGGCCACCAGGCGTGGGTCGCGGTCAAGGAGCGTCCGGGCGGTATGGACACCGAGCGATATGCCATACAGGGCCTGGGAAACCGAATCGTGCAGTTCGCGCGCCAGCTTCTGGCGTTCCTCCAACGCAGCCAATTCCTGCGCCCGTTCATAGAGGCGGGCATTCTCTATTGCCACGGCTGCCTGGTTGGCGATAGCCAGAGCCAGATCAGCGTGATGCGAGGTGTAATAGTCCGGTTGAGTATGACTGGCACTGAGCATACCAATCACATGTTCCCTGAGCTTTAGTGGAACGGCCACCCATGAACGAACATAACGGAAGGTGGTCTCTAAGAGTTCGTCAACCGTCTCTCGATAAGCCTGAGCCAGGGAGGTATCATTCCGCACGTTGTCAATGATGACAGGTTCTCCACTGCACAGCTTTTCCCAGATAGGTCCCATCCGTGCCAACGGGAAACGGCGCTGTACGACATGCTCTTCAGATAGAGGTCCCCGTGTGCCAACAAACACTACATCTTCATGCTCTACAATGGCGATGGCAGAGCCGGTATACTCTACCACTACTTTGAGTTGATCGAGGATTAAATCCAGTAAGGGTTTTAGCTCAATCGTTGAGGCTACGTTATGGGAGACCTCCAGAAGGGTGGACAACTCACGAGTACGCTCTTGTACTCGCTGCTCCAACTGTTCATAGGAGCGCTGCAAGTCCCCGGCCAGTTGCACTGCATGAGCCGCCAGCCCGGCCTGGCGCGCCAGTTCGTCCAGCAAGCGCCGATCGGCGGGTGTGAACGGTTCACCGGGTGTGCGGAGGGCCAGGTGCATTTGACCAACGGTGTCGGCCTGGTAGACCAGCGGCAGCACCAACGGCTCTCCCATCAGATCCCCGGCGCTGGCCGCCAGCCGGAATTTGTCCTCTTGCTTTAAGAGAATGGCCGCATACGGCAACTTGAGGGCCTGAGCCACGGTCTCCACAATGGTGGACAAGACGGCATCGGGAGAAATCTGCCCCTCCAGACGCTGGCTCAAGTGCGTAATGACGGTATAGGGTTCGTCGCGCTGGCCGTAGAGCAGGCGGTTGATACCCCGTTGCAACACGGCCCGCAGAGGTTGGAACAGCACGGCCACCAGACCTGTTGCTACCAATGAGATCAGCAGATTGCCACTGGTGCCAATGAATGCACCCAGAGTTCCCACCACCAGCACGTACACTCCAACGACGCACACCGTCAGGATGCCGTAGACCAGTGTGCGGCGAATGATGATATCAATGTCATAGAGCCGGTAGCGCAGAATAGCAATCCCAATGCACATCGGGAAGATGAATGAGAGGACGATTAAGACCAGTGCATTGACAAGCTGATAGAACGAGCCAGCTTGCCAAAGCGATGGGAAGATCAACGGTGGCACGAGTGTTCCGGCTGCGATGAGAAATTGCACACATCCACCGAAGATAAACCACTTGCTCTGCTGGCGCTGGATTGGATTGGCAGTCGTGCGATGGTGATAGGCTTGTGCGATCAAGAGCAAGCCTAATGCCGCACCCCATATCAGAGAATAGACGAAGTTCATGAACATGAAATAGTGAATGATCGCTACAGCCCAGCAGAGGAGAACCAGGGGCGCCCAGCGCGTCACAAACCGCCCATCAAAGAGGGAAAGGACCACCAGATACATGCCACCTCCAAAGACAAACAGACCCATGCCAATCCACCCCCATGCCGAGCTCATGTCCATGCTAAATACATTGCCGTTCAAGGTGACTGACGCTACCACCGCCAGCGCACCCAGGAGCGCCATCCAGTCATCGGACCTGCGCCAGAAAATCACGGTACCGAGGGTGAAGCAGAGGAACGCCAGGGCTATTTCGAGCGCGAGGGTCAGGGCGGCGTAGGCGCTGACGGAGAGGCCAAGCTTCTGCAGGGCCTGTGCGGTGTCAAGGGTGGGTTGCACGTAACCACACACAGTGCCTGTGCAGACAGCTTGAAGTGCTGTATAGTATACCGGGAGCCTGGCAAGAAAGATCGCCGCGACCAGGCCGGCCACTGTTACCCATGCGACGCGCGCAAGGATGAGTTTGCGCCCACGTAAGCGCGTGTTTGGTACTCCTGATCGATTGGAACTCCTCGTTGCCCGGCGGGCTACTAATGCATCGTTGAGAGGTGTGTTCATGGCTGCCCTTCTCCTCTCATCCTTCGGTTCCAGAGGCATTTGCCGAGACCAGGCCGATGCGGATGGCATAGAGGGTGGCCTGGGTGCGGCTCTGCACCCCCAGCTTGCCCAGGATGTTGCTGACATGCGCCTTGACCGTCTTCTCGGCGATGGATAAGCTACGCGCGATCTGCTTGTTCGCCTGACCCTGCGCCAGCAATCGCAGGACTTCGGTTTCGCGTTCGGTGAGTGGCTGTGGACTTTCCGGCGCGCTCACGACCTGCATCAAGCGCGCCGCCGCCTGTGGCGTCAATTGCACCTGCCCCTCCACTGCCGCTTTGATGGCCCGGCATAACGCATCGGCCTCGGTGTCCTTGAGCAGGTACCCGATGGCCCCCGCGCGCACCGCGCCGACGACGGAGGCGTCCTCCAGCACGCTGGTGAGCGCCAGCACCTCGGTTTCGGGCAGCTCGCGCCGGATCGCAGCCGTTGCCGTGATGCCATCCATCCCCGGCATTAAGAGATCCATCAAGACCAGGTCTGGTCGCAAGTGATGAGCCAGACGCACCGCCTCAGCCCCATCAGCGGCCTCGCCTACCACGACCATCTCGGGGTCCAGTTCCAGGAAGGTGCGCAGTCCGCGACGCACGACCTTATGGTCGTCGGCAATAATGATGCGAATCGTCATGATCTTGCCTCCCTCTTTGCTTGTCCTATCTGATTTCAACATGTTCGCTGCCAACGGATCGGATGGTGCCTGGTTGGATGGCGGGACGGAGCATGCCTCTACGTCCAAAGACCTGGTGAAAATAGACCGGATGCCCGATACGCAGGGCCTCGTCACGACCTATACTTGACAGTAGCAAGAGGAGAGACCATATGGCGAGTACCTGTGAGATGCATGAATGCATTCATGCACTGGTACCCGCATGGTAGCAACAAGTTGCTGTGTTCCTCATTGTACCATATCTGTGTGCAATTCTGAATCCAGACCAGCAACGCAGAGAGATGAGGTTAGAATGATTCGACTCCTGCTCGTGGATGACCAGCCGAGCGTCAGACAGGGGTTATACATGCGACTCATCCTGGAGCCAGATATGATGGTGGTCGGGGAGGCGAGCAATGGCAGAGAGGCTATGGCACTGGTGCAGCAACTGGTCCCCGACATTGTGTTGATGGATGTCGAAATGCCAGAGATGGATGGCATCTCGGCGACATCGATGATGCGTGTCAGCTTCCCACAGAGCGCTGTCGTTATGCTGAGTATCTATGACGATGGGTCTACACGAGCGCGAGCCTACGCGGCAGGAGCGGCGGCGTTTGTCAACAAGAGTGGAGCGATAGAGGCGCTGTTAGCGGCGATCCGACAGGCAGCGGAACACAGGAAGGCATAAACAGACTCTTTCTGATCGCTTGTTCTTCACCCCCGCGAACGACGGAAGGTTAACCTGTTCAGGCCGATTTGGACTATATCGCCGTCGATGAGGCGGTAGCGCGTGATGCGCATTCCATTCACAATGGTTCCGGCGGCTGAACGGTGGTCTTCAATTTCATAGCTGCCGTCGCCCAACTCGCGGATGGTGGCGTGCAGGCGGCTCACAGCCAGGTCTTCGAGGAAAATATCGCAGTCGCGGCTGCGTCCGATGGTCATTTCGTGCAACAGCTCGAAGCTGCGTATCATGCCGCGCATATTGGAGAGATCCAGTTTAGCAATCGTGCTGGCGTTCGGGTCAGTCTTTTTCCCCAGCAGCGACTCGCGCCCGCGTGACGTGGCAAGCTGGAAAGGCCGCGTTCCCTCGTGTCCGTAAAAGGTAAGCTGTGTATTGCCAAAGCGTATCACATCACCATCAGTAAGCAGGCGTTCTCGCACAGGCTGCTCGTTTACGAAGCAGTCGCCGTTGCCGTGATCATCTTGTAGAACATAACCATTGGCGGTAAACAGGATGCAAGCCTGCTTGCGATGCACCGCTAAGTCTTCGAGAAAGATGTCACAATCACGGCTGCGCCCGATAGTGGTGCAATCCTTCCAGATTTCCATACGCCTGGTTCCCTGCGACCCTTGCGAAATAACAAGATAGGCGCTTGTGGGCTGTTCCGAAAAATCCTGTGGCTCCCGTGCCATACTCTTTCTGTCCCCTGTTCTATCCTTTACCTGCTGCTCAGCTACTTGTGCGCTTTCTTCTATCTAACGCCTCTAAAACCTTTTCTGGCGTAATGGGCAAACTGCGTATGCGAATCCCTATTGCATCATACACCGCGTTGGCAACTGCCGGGGCCATGCAATTGATGGGGACCTCACCGGCTGACTTCGCGCCGAATGGGCCTGTCTCTTCCGTATCCTCTATCAGGAATGTGGTCATTGTGGGCATATCTAAGGTTGACATGACTTTGTAATCGACAAAACCAGGGTTGCGCACCCTGCCCGCGTCGTCAAATTTTACTTCCTCGCTGAGCGCGTAGCCCAGCGCCATTGTTACAGCGCCCTCGACCTGTCCCGTCGCTAAAGCCGGATTGATGGCTTTGCCCAGGTCGAGCGCGTTGACTGCCTTCGTGACACGCACCTGGCCCGTCTCCGTATCGACTTCGACTTCGATAAATTGCGCGTAAAAGGGTGATGGCGAATCATCCGCCCAGAAATCGCCCTTTGCCATGATTTGCTGGCGATGCCTGCCGTACAACGTCTCGTTGGCAATGTCCGCGATGGTGAGTGAGCTGCGCCCGCGCGGTGTATAAATCGCTCCATCGATGATAGACATATCTTCAACCGCGCAATCCAGCAGATCACTCGCTACCTCGAGGATTTGCTGGCGCACTCTTTCAGCCGCGACTTTTACGCCGCCACCACTGATATAGGTGGTACTGGACGCATACGCGCCATAATCAAAGACGCTGGAGTCGGTGTCGGAGGAATGCATGACGATCTTCTCCATACCCACGCCGAGTACTTCAGCCGCGATCTGCCCCAGCACAGTATCGCTGCCCTGTCCAATATCGGTCGCGCCCGTCATGACGTTGAACGAGCCATCTTCGTTGAGTTTGATGGACGCGCCCCCAATCTCAAAGCCGAGCACGCCGCTGCCCTGCATGGCGATCGCCACGCCGCGCCCGTGCCGTATGGGGTTGCCGTCGCCGCGCTCAAACGGTTCGTTCCAGCCGATGGCAGCCGCGCCCTTTTCGATGCACTCTGGCAGTCCGCACGAGCGGAACTGGCGGTTTGAGTGCCAGACGCCATCGATTTCTTCTCCCTCGATAGGGTCCCAGTCGCCCTTCTGCACATGGTTTTTGCGCCGCAATGCCAGTGGGTCCATATTGAGACGGTGCGCGATTTCGTCGATATGCGACTCTAGCGCGAAAAATCCCTGCGGCGCGCCATAGCCGCGCATCGCGCCCGTTACAGGTAAGTTGGTATACACAGCCGTAGCTTCAAAATAGTATGCCTTCGCATGGTACAGGCACAGCGTCTTATGCCCGGTAGCGCGTGTGACGGCCAGGCTGTGCGTGCCGTATGCTCCCGCGTTGCCCAGCGATTGCATCGAGAGCGCCACAAGCGTTCCGTCATGTTTCACGCCGCTGCGCATTGTGATAATCATAGGATGGCGCAAACGAGCAGAGGTAAACTCCTCCTGGCGTGTGTACTCGATACGCACCGGGCGGCGCGTCTTCATTGCCAGGGCCGCCGCGACGGGTTCCAGCAACATTTCCTGTTTGCCGCCAAAGCCGCCACCAACGCGCGGTTTGACCACGCGCACACGCGAAATGGGCAGTTGCATAACGGCGGCCAGCTTGCGGCGCGTGTGATAGGGAACTTGCGTACTGCTGACCACGATCAGCCGGTCGAAGCCATCCATATATGCGACGCATACATGCGGTTCCAACATGGCGTGTGCGATATGAGGAACGCGATATTCGCCCTCGACGATGATGTCGGCCTCGCGCATGGCCGCGTCAAAATCGCCGTTGGTAATCACTTCGTGCGCGGCGATGTTATGCTGCGCATCGTAAATATCGCCCAGATGTTGACCAGAGTTGGGATGCGTCACATCCAGTTCGTGCAACTGTGGCGCGCCTTCGCGCATCGCTGCGAGCGGATCAAATACGGCGGGCAATACTTCGTATTCGACTTCAATCAACTGGAGGGCGGCATCGGCGATGGCTGGCGTTTCGGCGGCTACAAAAGCAATCCAATCGCCAATGTAACGCACACGACTGTCAAGCACGTACATGTCATAAGGCGAAAGCTCAACATATGGTTGGCCGGCGGTAGTATGCGCGACACGCGGCAGGTCATGATGCGTCAGCACGGCCCAGACGCCCGGCAACGCCAGTGCCTTGCTCGTATCAATATGCAGAATGTTGGCGTGCGCATGGGGCGAGTGCAGGATGCGCGCATGGAGCATTCCAGGCTGCTCAAACTCAGCCGCGTAGACGGGCGCGCCTGTCACCAGTGGACGCGCATCCACGCGCCGCTCTTTCTGGCCGACCACGCGCGTCCGGGACAACTGGCGCGCGCGCTGGTGTTCTCTATCGGCGATGTTGCCCGCGCCGGGTTCGTTGTAGTTGTTATCCATGATGTTTATTAAGCTGCAATAGTATCAAGAAGCCAGCGTGCTGTAGCCTCATCTGGAATACTTACAATTTGCCCGAGCAAAAGATCGAGCTTATCAGGTTTAGTCACCTGCATCACTCTCTTTTGCGCAAGCTCCGTTTGAGACGGAAAACGCCCCTGAACAACGGCAACGAAAGCTTTTTGTAAGCCTATGGCTACCCCTTCTTCGAGTCCGATTTCGCGTCCTTCTTCGCGTCCGATTTCTAGCCCTTCTTCGCGGCTCTCCTTTTTTTTCTTCTGCACATAGGGGCTTTGTTCTAAAAAGTCTTCCAGTTCATCCATTTTCTTTTTTGTCCTCCATTGATCTTCTGATGACACTGTATCGGTACGCCATAAAAGAGTGTCAAACCACAGCAGATGTGCGGATAGCTCCTTCGGTCGTCCCTCGTAGTATTCTTTCATTTCTTCCAGCGCCTGCTCAAGAACTTCGTAATTTGCGTCCTCCATCGTTGGTAATAGGGCATACAGGAAGACTAAATGCTGTTCAAGCATTTTATAAGCCTTATATTGCCAGAGCCTTATCACCCGGTAGTGAAAGACTAGCGATTCCCTTCCCTCATCAAGCATCCGTAATGGCGAGTCTGCGATGCTTGTACGAAATGGACAAACAACCAGCGAGATAATTGTTTTCTTGTATTTCCTAACTAAATAGAATACCACAATATTCGTGCATCCGATGAGGCATATCAGACGCTGGATCAGCCTCAAATTCCACGTGAAGCACTTTCTCGACTCTGTTTTGTGTAATGAGATAAGCGCCATCCACATTGAGTGAGGGTTTGAGCGCTTTTTCGCTTAGCTCTATGGCGCTTTCGATGCCCTCAACGAAGAAATTGAGCTTTTCGACGGTTTGGTTTTGCAATAACGACTTGAATGAGGTGTCATACACTTGCTGCTGATGCGATTTTGACTCCTGCTGCTTTTCAGACAACTCTTAATCCCTACCCCTTCCTACTGAATGCCCGAATCATATCATGGTTAAGCCTGGGAGACAAGATATATAGCTCCATCATATCCTTTCGGATGTAATACGTACTTGACATTTCCCCCAATTTAATTGTATAGTATGTATATCCAATAACTACATAGATAAAGAGATACCCTGTTTACCACAGAAAGGAGTTTCATGATGAACCGGGAAAATACTGAACAAGAGGTGGCGCGTCTCGCAAATGCCTGGGCCACCGCCGAATTGCGTGGAGACGTGGCTTTCCTTGAACGGACATTCGCGGATGATTTCATTGGTATAGGACCACTCGGCTTCATGCTGACGAAGCAGGAGTGGCTGGCGCGGCATCGATCGGGTGATATGCAGTATGATTCTTTCAATCTGGATGAGGTCACGGTGCGTGCCTACAACGAAGCGGCCGTCTTGATTGGTCGTCAATCGCAGAATGCGTCCTATCGAGGAAACAGCATAAACGCGCAATTTCGTATTACGCTGGTGTTTGTAGAGCAACAGGGGCAATGGAAACTGGCAAGCCTCCATTTGTGTGCCATAGGCCAGCCTCCAAATTTCGCGCGGTCATGAGGATAACAGAGATGATGAGGCGCTATGAACTCATCATCTCTGCTGCTCGCAGCACTGCCGCGACGGGTTTGACGTAGCCGGTGCAACGGCAAATGTTGCCTCCCAGTGCGGCTCGCACGTCGGCTTCATTGGGATGGGGATGTTCTTGCAAGAAGGCATAGGCGCGCATGATGAAGCCGGGTGTACAGAAACCGCATTGCGCGGCCCCCTCTTCGGCAAAGGCTTCCTGAATGGGATGAAGCGTACCATCCTGGGACAGGCCCTCGATGGTGAGGAGTTCCGCGCCGTCAGCCTGCGCTGCTAGTGTGCAACAGGCGTTGATAGAGCGGCCATTGAGTATAACGCCGCAGCCGCAGCAATCACCTGTGCCGCAAATCAGCTTGGTACCCTTTAGATGGTTGGCGTGCAGAGCTTCCAGCAGCGTTTGGCCGGGTTGCGCGCGCCATCGCGTAGCTCGCCCATTCACTTTCATAGAAATTTCAATCTCAGGCATAGCGCTATTGTTTTTCTTTCTTGCGTGATTTTTGTTTATCGGGTTCCCGCAAGGCAAGACCGAGCCAGCGGGGATGTTTTCCGGCTGAGTCGCTAAGAAATCCGCCCTGCGTCAGTTCTACCCGGAACTGGCCTAAAAGCGCGGGGTGGTCAAACTGTTCGGGAGCCTGCATCCAGAAAGCGCGAAAACGGCGGAACAGTTGCTTATCGGTAACGGAAAAATCCGCGCCTTTCACACACTGTTGTTCGAGAAAGTTTGTTAGAGCATGAGAGAAACGCCTCTCTTCATCAGCTCTCACCAAAATCTCCTTTTCATGGTCTAACGCGCGCGCCAGGTCATGAGCTTTTTTGCGCGATGCTGCCATTTCCTGTGTATGCTGCCCTGATGCCGGTTGCCGTGCCGCAGATGTGTCCATATTGCTCCTTGCGCAGTGCCTTTAACTATGCTGCCACGCCTCTTCCATCTTTGTCAATCCCGCCGCCTGCCGCAATGCTCGCAGCGCCGCGACCGCGCTTGTGCGCCGCCGGTAGTCGGCTGAGGCGCGTTGATCGCTGATAGGGCGCGTTTCCTCGCGCGCGATGTCAGCAGCCCGTCGCAAGATTTCTTCGATGGGTGGCTGCCCCAGCAATGCTTCCTCTGCTCGTTTTACACGCAGGGGAATGGGAGCGACCGCCCCCACTACCAGGCGCGCCTGGGTGATGATGCCCTCTTCGATGATGAGCGAAGCGGCGGCATTGACGATGGAAATATCCTCAGCCGTGCGGAATATTTTGTAAAACCCACCACCCGTTGTGCCGGTATGGTCGAGTGGGATGCGCAACTCGCGTATCAGTTCGCGCTCGCGCACACTTTTTCCGGGACCTACAAAGAACTGCTCTAACGGTACGATTCGTTCGCCCTGTATGCCAGTCAGCACTACCTGAGCATCCAGCACAAGCAGAGATGGCGGCGTGTCGGCGGATGGCAGAGCCGAGGCAACATTGCCGGCTAACGTGGCTGTGTTGCGTATATTAGGTGATGCGCACAAAGCAGCTCCCTGCGCCAGTACGCCACTGGCAAGCGCCTGTATCTCCGAATGTCGCGCAACGGTACGCATAGTCGTTCCCGCGCCGATACATAGCCAGTTTGCTTCATGGCGAATATAGTCTAATTCCAGTTTACGAATATCGACGACTTCGCGCACTCCCACCATATAGCGCGGGTTGACCAGTAAGTCGGTGCCACCCGCGATAACAGCGCGTCCCTCCTCTGCCAGCAATGCTACGGCTTCGCTCATAGTTGTGGGACAGTGATAAGCAGTAATGTTGAGCATAATAAACTATCGACCAGCCTTCCTTATTGTCAGCATCATATCATGTGGACTGTATGTGACACAAGCGCGGTCATATCCTCTGCATGAAATACATCACGGCTTCCAGCACACCACCGCCAACGGCGCGTGACTTGTCGGAGATGGTGCAGCAGTGGGCGCGGGTGGCGCGTGGGTCTATGTCGCCTACCTTCATACCGGTATAGACGGGCAGTTCGTCGCGTACCAGTCCGCGCAGTATGCCGGGGATGGCCGCGATAACGGGGCTGTTGGCCTCGCCCTCTTTGACAATGGCGATCGTCTCACCCACCTGCACCGTGTCGCCGATCTTACGCAGGCCGTAGAGCAATCCGGCGCATGGAGCGCGTAATAAGCGTTCGGCAGCATAACCGCCGATCATGCCCGGTACGCCTGTATTGGCTTCCGCGCTCCCCCGTAAATAGACGCGCCCCAGGTTGTGACCGCGATTGGTTTCAATCACGGCGTGTACGTCTTTGCTCGCCTCAAAGCCGGGGCCGAGCGCGATAACAATGGGCGCATCGTTGATGGTGATGCCACTATTGCTTTTGGCGAGCGTTGCTTCAACCAGCACAGCCGGATGCATGGCTTTGATGAATGTTCCATCAGCATCTACTACTAGCGGGATGTCGCCGCGCGCGAATGCCTGCCGCGCTTCGTCCGGGGTAGAGACGCGGCAGGCCGTGATGCCCTCAACGGTGATTTGTCCCAGGGTAACAGCTTCGGCAAAGGCTACCGTGCGCCGCAGCACAGTAGGCTGTGCCAGTTCGCTCGCCACGACCTTAAAGCCCGCGCGTGTCAGGCGATGCATAACGCCGGTGGCGAGGTCGCCGGCCCCTTTTACAGCTATTAATGTGGTATCCATATGCGTCTTCATATTAATGCCAGCCAAGATAGTGCAATGCCTGCGATATTTGTTGTCCGGCGCGGGTAACAGCCGCGATAAACTCGGCCTGCCTGGGGCCGCAGCGTTCGCTCGGTCCGCCGATGGAGACGGCCGCGACGATCACCCCTAGATGATCGAAGACGGGCGCGGCGATGGCCTCGATACCCTCTTCCATTTCGCTTTGCGAGATGGCGTATCCGCGCTGGCGCACCAGGCGCAGCTCTTCCAGGAGCAGGCGCGGGTCGGTAATGGTGCTGTCAGTATAACGGGTCAGGGTGGTTGAAGCGAGAATTTCGCGCAATCGCGTTTCCCACTGGTAGGCCAGCAGCACTTTGCCCGTCGAGACGGCATGGGCCGGCAGATGCTGCCCCGGCACATTCACGGCTCGCACGAAAAAATACGAGTCTTCGGTATCGATAATGACCGCTTCCATGCCCTCGAGTACAGCCAGATGAACCGATTCGTGCGTTTGATCGCGTAACTCCATCAGGATGGGACGCGCGGATTTACGCACCGCATGAGAATTGAGGATGCTCGCGCCCAGGGCTGTGACGCGCAGGCTCAATGCGTATTTATGGCTGTCCTCATCCTGCACCAGCAACCCTTCGTTCAGCAGCGCCGTCACTAACCGGTGCGTGGTGGATTTGGGCAGGCCAGTTGCTGCCGCTAGATCGGTAATGCCAAGCAGTCTTGCATTGCCGAAGGCGCGTAACACGCTGGCAACGCGATGCACAATATGGACGGTTGTTTCTCCCTCGACAGGCTCTCCATGTCGCATAAAATCCCCCGCAGCAGGCGTAGTGTTCTACACAATGGAATGATGTTCCATCGATATGCAGAGAGTATATGCAATGCATCAGGCGGTGTCAAGCTAAAGCAGGTTCAAAGTCATAATCGATGTTGGCATAACCATCAAAGAGATATATAATGCGCAATAATTCTATCCAGGCTTTGATTGCGTTGCTATTGCGAGTCTGGAGGTTCTTGCAAATATTTGTCCTGTAGAGGGGTGTGATGCAACATGTTTGATTTGTCTTCTTTTTGCGTTTGCATTAGATATGATTGCGGGTACTCGCGTGGCACCAATATTTGGAAGCTCTCCGCTTAATATAGCAGAGGATGTCTTTGTAGCGCTGGCCGCCGTTTGTTTCGTTATCAATATCTTGCTCAGTTTGCTTTTTTTTCTGCGAAGCTTCTTGTTATTTTTAAAAGGCAAGGGATAACGATAGAGGTTATTGACAAATACTCTGACGGAAATTGTATGATGTGGCAGAAAGGCGACCAGAACCAGAATAGTACAAACAATAACAATTCAAAGAAGGGATGTTCCTTAGTATGGCAATGCAAATGGGTCAGGAGATCGTTGTTGATTTTGATGTGTCGGCGAAAATGCGCGACGGCACAACACTGCGAGCGAATATTTACCGACCGGCTGGAGAAGGGAAATGGCCGGTGCTGCTAACGCGCCTGCCCTATGGCAAAGATTTGCCGGGTGGTACTTCTATCTTAGACCCGGCGCAGGTGGCGCGGCGTGGCTATGTGGTGGTCGTGCAGGATACGCGGGGGCGCTCGGTCTCGGAGGGAGAATGGGTGCCTTTCGTCAATGAGGCGCTGGATGGGTACGATACCGTCGAGTGGGCGGCGCAACTGCCTCATAGCAATGGCAGCGTTGGCATGTATGGCATCTCGTATTTCGGCTTTACCCAGTGGGCAACGGCGGTCTTGCAACCGTCCGCGCTTAAAGCGTTGATACCGGCTCAGACCTGGAATGATCCGTTCAACGGGGTGACATTTCGCGGGGGCGCGCTTGAACTGGGGTCAGCGGGAAGCTGGCAGTTGATGATGGGCATCGACGTGTTGATGCGCCGCCACCGTAACGATCCGCAGGCGCTGGGGCGCGCGATCTACCTGCTGGCGAAGGAAACCGACGCGCTGGGTAAGCAGGGTTACTGGTCGCTGCCACTGCGCGAATTTGGCCCGCTGCAACGGCACAATGTGGCTCCGCACTTCTTCGAAAATTTCGACAGTCCTATGGATCTGGAACATGAACTCGTCAAGCCACTGGCTATCTTCCAACAACAGGAGCAAGTGACGGTACCCGCGCTCAACGTGGGCGGCTGGTACGACATTTTCTTGCAAGATACCATCACCAACTTCAAGGTTCTGCGCGAAAATGGCAGCACGCCTGAGGCGCGGCAGAGCAAACTCATCATTGGTCCCTGGACGCATGGCGGCTTTTCCAATCCAGTTGGCGAACTCAATTTTGGTTTTGGTTCGTCTGCCGCCTTTATCGATTTGCAAATCGACTTCGTGAGCTTGCAGGTGCGCTGGTTCGATCACTGGCTGAAAGGTCTTAATACGGGTATGTTGCAAGAAGCTCCCATCAAGCTTTTTGTGATGGGCGCGAATGTCTGGCGTGATGAACAGGAATGGCCGCTGGCACGCGCTGTTGATACGCGCTATTACCTGCACAGCAATGATCGCGCCAACTCATTGCATGGTAATGGCTATCTGACGACCGGTATGCCTGATAGCCACGAGCCTGCCTCCGACCACTACGAATATGATCCCGCCAATCCGGTAATCACACGCGGCGGAGCGTTGTTGATGTCGCCTGAATATGCCCCAGGCCCTTACGACCAGCACGCGACGGAGAGCCGCCAGGATGTGCTGGTATACACTTCCGGCGAGCTAAAAGAGGACCTGGAAGTCACCGGCCCTGTTACGGTGCATTTATGGGCTATTTCGAGCGCGCCCGATACCGATTTTGTGGCGCGGCTGGTGGATGTGCATCCCGATGGGTACGCGCAAAACCTGACGGATGGCATTATTCGCGCGCGTTACCGCAATTTCCAACGTGGCGAGAAGCTTCCCTCGCTGATCGAGCCGGGCAAAGCCTATGAGTACGAGATAGACCTGTGGGCGACCAGCAACGTTTTCAAGGCGGGGCATCGTGTGCGCCTGGACGTGACTAGCAGTAACTTCCCGCGCTGGGATCGCAATCCCAATACCGGCCACGATTTCGGCGCGGACGCGGAGATGGAGGTGGCGCGCCAGACCATCCTGCACGACCCCGAACATGCTTCCTACGTCGTGCTGCCTGTCGTGCCGGGCGCTTAAATTGTGCTGCCATGTACCCATAGTGTCATGGCAAGCAGGATGCCAATCACTAATAAGGTGAGCATAATCAGGCCGATAATAATGAAACTGAGCTTCGGTGAAAGACCTTTCGATGTGATTTGCGCCGGTATTTGAGGGAGCAACATTGTTGGCGAGGCAGGTTCGCCTTTTTCGCCAGCTTGTTTGCCGCCGGGTGGCAGAGGCGTAAGCTTCTGAGCTTTGCGCGCGTCCAGTGTTGCGATGCAAGGCGCGGTTGCCACCAGAGTAGGGGGAGTGCGCGGCGGCGCAACAATGTTCGCTGCCCTCAGAACAGGTATATTGCCCGGCTCGCGCTGCTGGATACCTGCCGGAACAGAACTGAGTTCTTCGACTGCTGGCGGCGTTTGCCGCGCTGTCACTTTGTGCATACTGGTTGCGCGGACGCGCAGGACTCTTTGCAGCGTGGCGTCGTAGTCTTGCGCGAAGGCAAGGATAGTCGGATAGCGCTGCGCGGGCTTCTTTGCCAGCGCTTTAAGGAAGACCTCATTTAGCTCTGCCGGAAGGCTGGGATTCAGTTCGCCGGGCGGTGTCGGGCTGGTATGATGGTGATGATGGAGTAACTGGCTGGCCGTTCCCTCGAACACTGCGCGTCCCGTGACAAGCTGGTAGATCATGACCGCCAGCGCGTACTGGTCGGCGGCGGGTCCAACATGCACCGAGGTAGCCAGCGAAGGATCATCGAATTGTTCGGGAGCCATATACAGGGGAGTGCCAACCGAGCGGTGCAGCGAGCGGCCATTGCGATAGAAGGCCGCCAGGCCAAAATCAGCCAGCAGGAGATGAGGTCGGCCATGTGGAAAAATTCTGCTGAGATTGGAATGAGGCGCATCCTTGAAAAGGCCACGCTCGATGCGTATCAGAAAGTTGGTGGGCTTAATGTCACGGTGAATGATGCCATGATCGTGAGCGCATTGCAGACCCGCCGCCGCCTGCAACAGGTAATACCCCGCCTCTTCCGCCGCGATAGGCCAGTGAAAGCCGAATTGCTGCGTGCGCTTTTGCAACCAGTTCCACAATGAACCCTCGGCCAGGTAGGGCATGACCAGATAGGTGATCGATGGGCTATGCGCCTCGATCTCTTCATCGCCAAAGTGATACAGCGGCAAGATATGGTCATGTTCCAATTCGGCTACGGCGCGTGCCTCGCGTTCAAAGCGGGTAGCGGCCTGTTTGCCCTCCGGGGTATCAGGGACGGCCCGCAGGTCGCCCGAAACGACTTTTATTGCGACTTTGCGCCCGATACGCGCATGTTGCGCCAGATAAATATCACCCATCCCACCACTTTCAATGAGCCGCAATAATCGGTACCCACCGAGAGTTTTCCCCACCAGCATATTCATGCAATCTAATCCTCATCAGAAGAATGTTCCTGACCCACGCATAAGCGCGCGGGCGTAATCTGTTATCTGTTTACAGTATACAGGAGGGGGCGAAAAATAGGAGCTGCAAGCCAGGGCGACCGCGAGGGTGAAAAGCAAGCCAGGGCGACCCTCGCGGTCGCCCTGGCCTTTTACTTACTGATCTTTTCTCATCGCGCGTCGTATAACCAGCTCTTGCCAGAACTCGTTGAGGAGCGGACAGGCGGCGAGGGCCTGCGCGGTGGCGATGTCTTTGTTGCGGAAATGGCCGAAATCGTTGGTTAAGGCGACGGTCCACTGAGGGTATGGGCGCTCGACAAGGGTGACGATTGCGCCTGGCTCGATCATCCCTTCGCGCGCGACACGGCAATACCAGCCGGTGCGCCCGGTCTTTGCGACAAGATCGGTCAATCCCGCGATACCCTGGCGTCTCTCTATCTTCCAGCATGGATAGCGCGGGCCTGTCACTTGAATATGGGCGTCGCCGATGGCGTAGATGTCTCCGATACACGCCGTTTGCTCGCTTAGTCCCTGTATGGTAAAGTTCTCGCCAAAGCCGCCGGGGCCGATCTCCGGCTGATTGAGTTCCGCCTGCCAGAGAGGGTAATGCGCAGCGGCATACAAAAGCACAGCCTGGTTAAGCTGGCCGTGATTTTTTGTGTCCGCCTGCTGGTTGCCTTCCAGGTGGGTTGTGTATAGCCAGCGTGATTGCTTGCTCGGCGTGCGGAAGAACGATGTTTCCCATGCATCCGGCGGGCCGTATCGCTTTGGCGTACCCACCTGCACCGATTGGAGTATTCCGATTTGCATGAACTTCCTGCTTTGCGTCCTAATGACTTTTCCCGATCCAGACCGGGAACGACCTGTCATCGCTCGCTCACATTGTCATCCTGAGCGAAGCGAAGGATCTGTGTATGTACCGACGAGAGATCCTTCGCTTCGCTCAGGATGACAGGACAAAGCGACGGATGACAACATGAGCGAGGTTGACAGTCCCGATTTTGTCTGGCTTACATCCCTTGCAATTGTCTGAGCGCGCTCTGGGCGGAGGGTATGAATTCCGGGCGCGTCTCGGCCAGCCGCTGGAGCAAGGGGATGGCCTCCATGTCGCGGTATTGCGCGGTAAGCTGGCAGGCCACGCGCACAACTGCATCGCGCGGATCGTTGAGCATATTACGCGCCACGACGCGACTGCGCGAGTCTTCGCCACGCGGGTCGATGCTTTTCAGCGCCTCGAGCGATTGCGTGCGCACGTAAGGATCAAAGTCGTTGCTGGCTTGCAGCACGAGGTCGAGCGCGCTGCGATCGCTCAACTGCGCGAAGGTGCGGATAGCGGCGGCGTAAACGATGCTGGCGGGAATCTCTGCATCGTGCGCGGGGAGATTGTCGCGGCGTTTGGCGCGATTCGCGCGCGCGCTCACCGGGATGACGCGGTTGACCAGTTGCAATAGTGAACCCACTACGCGACGCTCGCCAAACAGCACCAGCGTATCGCATATCTGCCCCAGGCGCATAGCCTGCTCGCGGTCGGCAATACTCGTGGCGCTATCCAGGCGTATCAGCAGCACAGGAGCCGCTCGCAGTTCGCGTAAATCTTTCACTGCTTTCAGGCAGGGTCCGAACGCCTCTTCTTCTGTGTTTAAGCCGTTGACGATGGCATCACGTCCGGGACCGTTGATCCAGCGTTCGATTTCCGGCATCATGGGCAGGCAAGCCATAACAGGTTCTGTGATGCGCGTATCCTGCTGCGTTCCGCGCGAAATCTCGCCCCAGTAACGGCCCAGGAAGAGTCCAAGCCGGTGGAGCGCGACGGCGTTGCGCCAGTTGGGCGATTGCTTTGCGCCATCGAAAAGCGCTCTGGTCAGGGCGGGCAGGTCGCGGTCAAATGCGACGGGCAGCGTCTCACCATTTATGGTGGTCGTCGTATCTTGAAAGACCTGAGCGCAGATCAGCGCGGCCTGTTGTGCCAGGCGCGGGATTTTTGTTTCGCGCAGGTGGTTCTCCAGAGGGATTGTGCGGTACAACGGAGCCGCCAGATAGCTTTCCAGCCCTTCCGCGTCGTCAAGACCGCTGGCTAGCATGATTTCAAAGAAGCGGGTTTGATTCAAGGTGGCGAAGGCGTCGATCACATCAACCTTTGCCCAGCCTCTGGCCTCTTTGAGCGCACCGACCAGCCCTTGCAGCGCAGCAACGGTTGATTGTCGCACCAGCGACTGCGTGGCATAGAGAGACGAATGTGGATCGGCGGCTAGTTTGCCCAGCAAGACGGAAAATTCGGGAGATTTATAATAGCCCAGCATGAGCATAGCGACGCGGCGCGCGCGCCCGGTGGTGGTCTCAGCGGGGTTAGTATCGTCTGGCAAATCTTCGGGATCATCCTCTTCGGCCAGCTTGACCCACGCAGGTGCCAGGTTTCCGGCGCGGTCGATCTCCAGAATGGTGGGTATCAGCGCTGGTATCCATGCTTGCAGCGGACCAATGTCGAGCAAGGGGGTCAATCTTTCGATGGTTGCCTGCACAGAATAGCCGCCCCAGCGCAAATCTGTCACCAGGATTGTGAGTTCAGCACGCAGTTCGCCCAACTTCTGCTTGACCTCGGCTGTGTCTGCATCGACAGGGGTGATGTCGCGCCGCGCCGCGAGATGTTCAACCGTTGCCGAACGATTTGAGCGTTTGAACGCGGCAGCGGGAACCGGGTCTACGGTGGTGGGAAGCGCAGGCGCGGCTACAGGAGCGTTATCCGTCACTTCCATGATCTCCAATGATCCCTGTCCCGTCGCATTGCCCCCGCCTTGCGGGGTAGGTTCGGTCTGTTCCAGGCTTGTGTCAGACATGCTATTCGTAATCCTTTTTCTTTTATTACGCAATGAGATACACACCATTTCACAACGCACATTTTAACTGTCTGCTCAAATATGGTCAAGCATTCTCACATTTTATGTGCTGTGTAACTTCAGGCATTCTCTTTCGTACATCATAACATACAGGGCATAGTGCATAGAAACATATGGGGTTATCTATCTATGAATGATCAGGAAATGCAATTTGCCGATCCCGATTGGGAGCCAACACGACCGGCACAAAAACAGTCCAATACACAACAATCCTCTGCTTACACACCGCAACCGGTGAATGATGATAGACGCGAACGCTACCAGCAGCCAACGGTAGAGGCTCCGCCCGAACAAAACGAGGTCTATGGCGGTTATGCCGGCACCATGCCTGAGCAGCCGCGCCAGGCTCCCTATCCATACCAGCGAATGCCATACCGCAGGCGCAGGCGCGGAGCCTGGTTCTGGATTATCATAGCCATCCTGTTCTTCAGCTTGATGGGAGGTGGAGCAAG
>DASTKD010000536.1:0-6838 GCA_035716135.1 Ktedonobacteraceae bacterium | reverse complement strand
ATCAACGACCTTGAGACCGAATTTGCCTACCAGGACATCATCTCCGTCGTCGAAGAAGCTGGCGATTACCTCGATATCATCATCGTTCCCAAAGTGAAAAGTGCGAAGGATGTCTGGTGGGTTGACGTGCTGCTCTCACAGATCGAGAAACGTTTGCAGCGCCCGCGCCGCATCGGCCTCGAAGTCCTGATAGAAGAAGTGGAAGCCATGCTCAACGTAGAGGAAATCGCTCGCGCCAGTGCGCGGTTAGAAGCTATCATCTTCGGCCATATCGATTACAGCGCATCACAGGGCATCGATCCTACGCTGGCCGGAAATGATCTTGATACCTACCCCGGCGATCTCTGGCACTATGCCCGTAACAAGGTGACAATAGCCGCTCGCGCTGCTGGTATCGATGCTATAGATGGTCCCTATCTCGACTTCAAGAATCCAGAGGGATATCGCCGGGAATGTACACGCTCAAAAGTATTAGGAATGGTCGGCAAGTGGGCCATTCATCCGAACCAGATCGAGATTGCCAGTGACGTTTTCTCGCCTTCACAACAGGAGGTTGACCGCGCCCGCAAGCTCGATGCGCTCTATACCGAGGCGCAAGCGCAAGGTTCGGGCGCGGTCGCTTACGAAGGCAAACTGATTGATGTTGCAGTTGTGCGAAGCGCGCGTAATATTATTCAAAAGGCCGATTTGATCGGTATATAGTGCCTTCTATGAGGGCTGAATGGCATATAGCTCGCTATCAGAAACTACATAGACGATGCTGCTGGCTACGGCTGGCGAGGTCTGGATAAAATAATGCTCTTTTGTCTGGAAAAACCATTTTTCGTGACCTGATGCCGCATCCAGAGCGTACAGCTTGCCGTCCTCAGAACCCACATAGGCTACATTGTTGACCACCACCGGCGAGTCAATGATAGCGTCTCCTGTTTGGAAGGACCATTCCTTATGACCTGATAGCGCGTCAAAAGCATAGAGATTCTTATCGTAAGCGCCGATATAGACGACGCCTTTGACTATCGTTGGTGAAGAATTGATACCAAATCCCATCTGGAAGGACCGCTTCTGCTGTCCTGAAAGCGCATCGAAGGCCAACAGTTTCCCCTCGGCAGAGACCATATAAACGATGCCGTTAACCACCACTGGCGAGGAATTGATAGCGATAGTATCATACGGCGGTATATCCAGATGGACAGACCACTTCTGCTGACCTGAAAGCGCATCGAAGGCAGATAACTTCTCCTCTATGGAGCCAGAGATTGTATAGAGGATGCCGTTAGCCACCGCCGGCGAGCCAATAATGATAGCATCTCTTCCCGTCTGAGCGGACCATTTTTTGCTGCCGGTTGCTGCATCAAGAGCATACAGCTCATCCCCATCAATGGGAGCAGCAGTAACATAAACAATACCATTAACCACCACTGGCGAGGAATGCGGGTTTATTGGCACATGATAGGACCATTTTTTATTGCCCGATAGGGCATCAAGAGCGTATAGATTATCAGACCCAATATAAATGATACCGTGGGCTACTACTGGAGAAGTGTCCCAGGAACTTGTACTACTTCCTATCGGAAAGGACCATTTTTTGCGGCCCGATAGGGCATCAAGAGCGTACAGATTGCCATCATCAGACCCTACATAGACAATGCCATTTGACACCACCGGCGAAGTAGTAATACTGCCTGTTGGCTGGAAGGACCATTTCTCGTGGCCGGATGGCGGCTGGAATAAATTTGGGCCGAGACTCACGCCGAGAAGGAGGGCGAGCAGGGCTGAACAACTGAGCAACAGAAAAAGCATCTGCGTCTTTCCTGGCGCAGAGCGGCTGCGACGTGTACGCCGGGATATAGCCGATTGCTCCGGCAGACGGACTGGCAAGGGAGGGCGTTTATCTCCTGACGCTGGCGACTGATCTGCGTAATCCATGTAATCATCCTTTCTATGATGATACAACGATTGAGCAGACCGTTAACTGGTGCGCATGGGATCAATTACCAGAATGCTGATGCGCAACTGCTGCGCCCACCCTGAGTTCTGGTCAACTCGCCTCACACGCACGCGAATGGTGGTTTGAGGAACCTGCTGATCGACCGAAATGACTTGCAGCGCGAACTCATCTGTATAGTTCAAATCGCTGTTCTGGAATTGCTGCGCTTGCAGGTAAATAGACGCGAGATCCGAAACTTTGCCCATGCCCGTAATATCTACCGTCAGGTTATTCTCCGGCGAACCGCCGCCTGGCAACAGCACATAGCCAGAGAAAAAGCGCGGGTCCTGTCCGTTCACTAACACACGAGGGTCAACGGTCGCACGAATTACCTGAGCCATCTTTGCTACTCCTTTTCTCTGGTGGTTGTTTACGTTCGTTTTCGGTGGATACCATGCAAGAATATCTTTTTCGATGATGCTGTGTCAAATTGGCTCATCTGCGTTAGTTGTGTTGGTTGGAGAAGATACCAGAATCCATATGCTACACTGAGAAAAAAGCTTGCTTGAGGAGAACACTTCATGATTGAGAAAGTACGATTGGCTGATAAGTTTGCGCAG
Organism: Ktedonobacteraceae bacterium; assembly: GCA_035716135.1. Lineage (GTDB taxonomy): Bacteria > Chloroflexota > Ktedonobacteria > Ktedonobacterales > Ktedonobacteraceae > CF-113. The sequence goes on along the minus strand of DASTKD010000536.1, from coordinate 4,291 downwards.
TTTCATGATACCTGGAGTCCGAAAATTGTGGGTGATTTGAACGATTCGCAGGTCAAGCTTGTCAGGCTACAGGGGGAATTTGTCTGGCATCATCATGAGCAGGAGGACGAACTTTTCCTCGTCATTAGCGGACACCTGCTCATCAAGCTGCGCGATGGAGAGATTCACCTGGACCCAGGCGAATTTGTCATTATTCCGCATGGCGTCGAACATTTGCCGGTAGCTGAACAGGAAGCGCAGGTGCTGCTGCTGGAACCCAAAACGACGCTTAATACTGGCACTGTCACCAACGAACGGACGGTAGCGGATCTCGAACGGCTCTGATCGCTGTCACGCCTGCTCAGCCGCGACGGTACTGGTGCGCGTGTAGTCTCGCGGGTCGAGGCGGTCGCGCAGCGCGTCGCCCAGCAGGTTCAGGCTCACCACGACCAGGATGATAGCAAGAGCGGGGCCAAGCATCATCCAGGGGTCGGTGCTGAGATAGACCTGGGCGTCGCTAATCATGGTTCCCCATTCGGGGGTTGGCGGCTGGATGCCCAGGCCGAGGAAACTGAGTACCGATTCGTCAAGGATGGCAAAAGAAACAGAGATGGTGGCCTGCACGAGCAATGGGCTGAAAATATTGGGCAGGATATGGCGGAAGAGGATTTTGGGTGTGCGCGATCCAGCGGCGCGCGCGGATGTGACATAATCCTGCGCCGTTACCTGTAGCGTCTGACCACGCGCTAAACGAGCATAGATGGGGATGCGCACCACTGCCAGCGCCAACGCCAGATTGATGATGCCTGGCCCCAGAGCGGCAACAATGGCTAATGCAAGCACCAGCGAAGGGAAAGACAGCAGCGCGTCAACCACTATCGTGATGAGCTGGTCAACCCAGCCCTTAAAATAGGCGGCAAGCAAACCCAGCAGTGTGCCGCATACGCCCCCCAGCAGTATTGTGATGATGCCCACTGAAAGCGAGATGCGCGTGCCATAAATCACGCGACTCAACTGGTCGCGTCCGAGCGCATCTGTGCCGAGAAGGTGCGCTAAAGTTGGTCCCTGCGTGGCGACGGCGGGATGATAGAGCAATGGCGGATACGGGCTGACGAAAGGCGCGAAGATGGCTGCTATCACAAACACGAGCAGCACGACTCCAAACCACATGCGTGGGTCCTGCCGGAATGCCCGTATGACCCGCGTATACCACCTTATGCCCGGCAGCGCGGGTTGAGATTGCGTATTGCGAGCCTCTTCGCTAAGGTCTGTTGGTATTGCCATCGCTTTCCCTTATTACTCCTGGCCGAGACGTATGCGCGGGTCCAACACGACGTAGGAGAGATCAACGAGTAAATTAGCGCCCATATAGAAAAATGCTGAGAGCAGCACAATGCCTTGAATGACGGGATAGTCTTTCGAGAAAATGCTCGTTATTGCCAGTTGTCCCACGCCGGGCCACAGGTAGATAGTTTCAATAACGAAGGTACCCGCGATGATCGAACCCACCTGTATGCCAATAATGGTGAGTACCGGAATAACGGCATTGCGCAGCGCGTGAGAGTAGTTGATGCGCCTCTCTCCTATGCCCTTCGCCCTCGCCATACGAATGTAGTCTTGACCAAGCACCTCGATCATGCTGGCGCGAATCTGCCGCATATTGCCCGCCACCGCGCCCGTTCCCAGCGCGACCATAGGCAGGATGAGATCGCGAATATTGTTGAGCGGGTCTTGATTAAACGGAACATAGCCGCCCGCCGGAAACAGGCGTATGGTGACGGCGAAGACGAAAATAAGCACCAGTCCTAAAACAAAGCTGGGTATAGCTGTGCTGAAAAGAATGAGTACGTTCATAATCCAGTCAAGCCGGGTGTTGCGATGCGTCGCGGAATAAACGCCCAGCGGGAAAGCGATTGCCAGCGAAAAGAGCAGCGAGCATATGCCCAACTCTGCTGTTACGGGAAAACGCTGCGCGATGGCATCCAGTACCGGCTGCTGGAGTTGGAGCGATTGCCCCAGGTTGCCGTGAAAAAGCTGCCACAGCCACAGCACAAACTGCTGGAGGAGCGGCTTATCCAACCCCAGTTGCTGGCGTAAGGCGGCCAGCTCTTGTGGCGTGGCAAACTCGCCCAGCAGGATGCGCGCCGGGTCGCCCGGAATGATATGAATTATCATGAACGTCATGAAGCTGACGAGCAGCGCAACCGGAATGATAAAGAGAATACGCTGTGCAGTATATCGAATCACCGTTGTTCTCTCCCGACAAACAATGATAAAGGATAAGGTGTAAGGACGCGATCAATCGCGTCCCTACAAGTCCGTCAAGCTTCCTCTGGAGGGGTGGGGTCCTCCCGGCATGTAGGGACGCCCCTTGTGGGCGTCCGGCTACTGGCGTCCGGCCCCTCCAGCGATGCTACCCTGCGTAGACATTCGTGAACATAAGGATGCCGGTCGGGAGCAATGAGAAGCCTTTAATGTTGTTCGTGACCGCTTCGATATTGACTCCGTGATTGATGAACACATACGAGGCATCCTGCATAATGATCTGCTGCGCCTCCTTGTAATCCGTCGCTCGCTGTCCCTGGTCGCTACTGGCGCGCGCCGCTTCCAGCAACGAGTCCACCTGCGGATTCGAATACTGCATGTTGTTTAAGCCGCCGCCGGTATGGAACCATGCGTACATGTTGCCGTCCGGGTCGGGTCGTCCGCTCCATCCGAGCAGCGCGGCCTGGAAGTTATGCGCATCCGTATCGCTCAGCAGCGTGGCAAAGGTCTCCTGTTTAATGTTGACGGTGATGCCTGCTGGCTGCAATTCGGCCTGCACAAACTGCGCTTCCTGCGTGTTAAGCGGTGAACCGCTCGCAATGAGCAGCGTAAAGGTGACACTGCTCACGCCTGCCTGCGTAAGCGCGGCTTTGGCTTTGTTGACATCGTAAGTATAGGGAGCAAAGCTGCTATCGAAAGCCCAGCTGCTCGGCGCGATAGGTCCCTGTGCTACAACCCCTATATCCTTCAAGGCGCTATCAAGTATCTCCTGGCGATTCACGCCCCACTCGATGGCCTGCCGCACATGCACGTTGTTAAAGGGCGCGACTTTCGTGTTGAGCATGATGCCAAAGAAGCTCAGGCCACCAGACTGGTTATAAATCAGGTTGGAACTTGACTTTGCCGTAGGAACATCGTTCGGCGAGATCGTATCAGCCACGTTAATGGCTCCGGTTTGCAGGTTCGAGAACTCGACGCTCTCATTGGTGATGGGGCGATACTTGATAGATTGCAGGTAGGGCAAGGCTACTCCCTGGCTATCTTTCAACCAGTAATGGGGATTGCGTTTGAGCAACAGGTGATCGCCCTTCACCCACTCCGAAAACATGAACGGTCCGCTTCCCGCGCCCACCGGCGCATTGCCCAGATTCGCGCCGTCCTTCTGCACCGCCGTCGGAGAAAGGATCATACCGGAGCGGTCTGTCAGCGTCGCCAGCAGTGGCGAGAATGGCTTCTTGAGATTGAATTGAACATGAGTAGCATCAACGGCTTGCACCGATTGCACGGTGACGAGTTCGCTATTGCGAGGTGATGATGGCGTGTTCAGGACGCGATTGATGTTAAAGACAACGGCGTCGGCATTGAACGGGGTGCCGTCCCAGAATGTGACGCCTGTGCGCAGCGTAAATACCAGTTGTGTCGGGGAAGTATTTGTCCAGGTGGTAGCCAGGTCTGGCACAATCTGGCCCTGCGCATTAAGGCCCACCAGCGTGTCATACATATTCAACATGACCTGGCGATCAACCAGGGCCGTTGATTTCAGGGGGTCCATAGTCACAACATCTGCTTGCAGGCCCACGCTGATGTTGCCCCCTTTTGACGTGCCACTGTTGGTGGTGTTGCCGTTGCCACTACCGCTGCCACATGCCGCCAGCGTTGTCACGAGACTGAGAGAAATAATTACGAGTCCGATCAACAATTTTTGTGTGCGAACCCATCTCGAAAGACGGTACATCATGGCTAGTTCCTCCATTGGCTTAGCTGACTCGATGCACGGAACTGACGCTCAGACATGGTTGATAACGTACAAGCGCGCTTAATGTATTAGTACGGAGTTGGTTACATCAGCCACGCTATCAGGCGGTTCGCGGGTAATGAATAACATATCTCGCCTTACGATATAGTATAGTTGTATAGACAGGCGGTGTCAAGGAAAGTGGATAAAACGGGGGGTCATGTCCTTTGGGGTGAAAAGAGGCGTTAGGAGGTGGGAAGGCGACCGCAAGGGTCGCCTCTACTAAGACGACGAAGCGGCTTCCCTGGCCCG
>DASTKD010000535.1:0-6474 GCA_035716135.1 Ktedonobacteraceae bacterium | reverse complement strand
ATATTATAGCGGATGCGAGCCGCGCGCGGCTCGCATCCGCTATAATATGCACAGCAGGTTATCTGATTTTTATAGAATAGACAGGAGCAAACAAATAATGAGCGGTCTGGTCTTTGCCTGTATTGCGCCGCATGGAAGCATGGTCGTCCCGGTACTCAACGAAGAGGGCGCGGAAAAAGCCCTGGCAACGCGAGCAGCGATGGAAGAATTGGGACGGCGCGTGGCAGCCGCGCGACCCGAAACAATCGTGCTGATAACGCCACATGGACACAGGGTTGATAACGCCTTCTCGCTGCTCAACAACGTGCGTGTAGTGGGCGAACTTGGCTTTGAACGCGGTGGGTCAGGCAATGGTTTCTCCATCACCTTTGAGGTGGATAAAGAACTCAACGCGGCCATCGTCTCCACCGCCCACTCGTTAGATGTGCCAGTACGACGCATCGGCTATGCCGTGATCGATGATCCCGAATTCTACCAGCCGCTCGACTGGGGCGCGAGCGTCCCGCTCTGGTTTCTGGGCAGCATGATGCGCCCGCGCCCGCGCGTGGTAATCGCCTGCCCTGATCGCGGCTATATGCCCTGGGAGATCTACCCTCATTTCGGCAAAGCTATCCGCCTGGCCGCCGAGTCGCTCAACCGGCGTATCGTCTTCGTCGCCAGCGCCGACATGGGCCACGCGCACGATAAACACGGCCCCTACGGCTTCGATCCGGCCTCCGCCGAATTTGATGCCGCCACCATCGAAGCCATTCGCGCGCAAGACCCTGGCCGCCTCCTCATCTTCGACCAACCCTGGCTCAAACGCGCCGCCACCGATGCCTACGGCCAGATTCTCAATCTATCAGGAATGATTGAAGGCACAAATTTCCAGGGTGAGCTGCTTTCGTATGAAGTGCCAACCTATTTTGGCATGATGTGCGTAGCATATCAAAGCACATCGTCGTAGCGCTTCATCCTCTTCAATAATCCGTAGGGGCGGGGGTGGTGATGTGGATGGATGGGGGCCTTTATGGCCGCCCACGCAGCCTGTTGATGTTGCGATTCGCTGTTTTCTCCCCAACACATTTGGAGTGGGAAAGGCGACCGCAAGGGTCGCCTCTACTATGACACGAAGCGGCTCCCCTGCCCGTTCATAGTAGAGGCGACCCTTGCGGTCGCCTTTTGCTTCATACCTCTTGCGGTTGCCCTCCTGTCTCCCTGAACACCTCTTGTTCTAGAACCTCTAAATGTGTCAGAGAGAGAGGTGATTCGTTGGCATGGAAGAAGGACGCGGGCGACCATAAAGGCCCCCTCCCCGCTCCACACTTCCCACGCTCCTACAGTCTTACACAGGTAGGTTTGTTTGAAACGCGCCAGCCACGACACGCTGCCATCCCGCGCTCTGCCCTCTGTCATCCTGAGCGCAGCGAAGGATCTGTGCGTGGCGGGAGAGAGATCCTTCGCTGCGCTCAGGATGACATCACCGGTTTTCTTTTCCCTCAAATTACGATACGAAACCATTGCGTTTTTATATTTTGTCGGATATACTTTCACCAGTGAAGAAATCGAAACGAATGTGTACCGTATCGTAAAATGAAAGGATTACAACCATGCAGAATTCGCAAGCAGAGACAGAGCGCCAGGGATACGCGCGTCGCTGGCTGGCGCTGGCCGCGCTGAGTTTTAGCATCCTGGTAATCAGTCTGGACCTCACTATTCTCAATGTCGCGCTGCCCACATTAGTGCGCGATCTGGCAGCCACTACCAGCCAGCTTCAATGGATGGTTGATGCTTACACGCTGCTGTACGCCGGGCTGTTGCTGACGGCTGGTAGCCTGGGAGATCGTTTCGGGCGCAAACGCGCTTTGATTGTGGGTATGCTCATCTTTGGGGTTGGCTCGGTCTGGTCTGCCTATTCTGGTTCGGCCAATATGCTGATCGCGGCGCGCGCTCTGATGGGCATGGGTGGCGCGTTGATTATGCCCTCAACGCTGTCTATCACCGCCAACATCTTCTCAAATAAGCAGCGCGCCTCGGCCATTGGCGTCTTGACGGGCGTGGGTGGTATGGGTATCGTGATTGGCCCTCTGCTCGGCGGCTGGCTGCTCGAACATTTCGCATGGGGTACGATTTTCCTGATTAATGTGCCAATCATTCTCGTCACGCTGCTGGTCAGCCTGTGGTTAGTACCTGAGTCGAAGGACCCGCAGGCGTCACGACTCGATCCTACCGGCGCGCTGCTTTCCATAGCCGGTTTAATGGCGCTACTTTACGGCATTATCGAGGTGCCGGCCTTCGGCATCGGCGATCCCCGCATTATTGTGGCCTTCAGCGCCGCCCCTGTATTGTTACTCGCCTTTGTGGTCTGGGAACTGCGCTCGCGCTCGCCCATGCTCGATGTCAGGGTCTTTGCCAACGTCCATTTTACGGCGGCCAGCATGGCCCTGACGCTGACATCGTTTGCCATGGCCGGTACAATGTTCTTCCTGACGCAATACCTGCAACTCGTACTCAACTATACGCCGCTTCAGGCCGGTGCCTGTTTTATCCCGCTGGTGCTGGGTCTGCTCGTCACTGCCTCGCTCAGCCCGCTTATCGCGCGCCTGACAGGGGTGAGGGCCACCATCTCCAGCGGGCTTGCCATCGTAGCCGCCAGCATCGCCCTCTTTGCCTTTCTGAACGCCGGCAGCAGTTATGTGCTGGTAGCTATCATACTGGCGCTGCTGGGCGCTGGCCTGGGTTTGACGATGGTAACGGCTACCAACACCATCATCGGTACGCTGCCCCTGGGCAAAGCCGGTGTAGGCTCAGCCGTCAACGATACCGCGCAGGAAGTCGGGAACGCGCTGGGCGTCGCCGTGCTGGGCAGCGTGCTTGCCGCCAGTTACCACGCCGCGATAGATCATAGCCCGGCGGTTCAAGCGTTGCCAGCCGCATTGAAAACGCTCGTGCATGACTCGATTGGCAGCGCCTCCGTCCTCGCCTCGCACGTAGGCGGCTCCACCGGACGCCTGATTGCCACCAGCGCCAACGCAGCCTTCATTGATAGCATGAGCCATACCGTCCTGGTGGCGGCTGGCGTCTCGCTTTGCGGCGTGTTAGTTGCGCTCTTCTTCCTACCATCCAGGGTAAAAGACGCGCAAAACTTGACGGAACCCGCCAGCCTTACTACAATGGAGGAACAAAAGGAGGAAACGCCCATTTGACAGCACTGCCTGAGCAGGTAAAACGCAAGGCCGGGCGTCCGCGCAGCGCCGAGTCGCACCAGGCCATTCTTAAGGCCACCATCGAGTTGTTGACGGAAGAGGGCTTCGAGGCCATGAGCATCGAAGCCATCGCCGCGCGCGCCGGGGTTGGCAAGACCACCATCTACCGGCGCTGGGCATCGAAAACCGACCTGGTAATCGATGCCCTCGAAATCCTGCGCTCGGAAGTCCCGCTGATCGATACCGGCGATTTACGCAGCGACCTCATCGCAGTACTGCAAAGTGGCTGGCAGCAAAACCCCTCCTATCTTGAAACCCTGGTGCTGAGAATGGCCGGCGAACTGAAATCCAATCCAGAGATTTTTAAGGCATTTTTTACTCGCCTCGTCGTTCCTCGCTCGCAACAGTTCGCCGGCATGATCGAACGTGCCAGGGCGCGCGGCCAGATTCGCCCCGACATTGCCCCGGAGTTCATCGTTGACCTTGTGGCTGGTCCTATCCTCTTTCGCACGCTCTTCACCAGCCTGGTTGTTCCTCCTCCCGCCAACTTCCCTGAACAAGTTGTCGATGCTATCCTGGATGGCATCGCCACAAAACCATAGCTGTGTTATTGCAAGCCACAACAATGTATTGACATCCAACAACAATTTTGCTATAGTAGAGAGAAGAAAAATTTCAGGAGGTATGGACTTTGACGATTTCGTGCAAGTTGCGCGTTTTGCTCGCAAAAGTGAACGTTGTACGCGCCGACCAGGGGCAATCTCCGCTGAGCTTGCGCCGGCTGTCGGAAGAAAGCGGCGTGTCCCTCAGTGTGCTGGCAGCCTTACATACCGGGCGTAGCCAGCGCATCGATTACAGTACCGTCGATCATCTTTTGCGCTATTTTAATGCGTATTTTACCGTCACCACCAACGATTTGCTGAGCTGGGAATGGGAGCAAACCCCTGATCGAGATGCGCTGTCCATTGTAGGGCAAGGATAAAAGAAGAGAGAGTAGAGTTATATGGCAGTAATGTTAAAATCAAAGCAAGAAATAGCGCAGTTGCGCGAGGCCGGGCGCATCGTGGCGCAGACATACGACGTATTGCGCCCCTATGTCAAGCCGGGCGTGACTACGGCTGAACTCGATAAAATCGCCGAGGATTTCATTCGTGGCAAGGGCGCGAAGCCCATCTATAAGGGCTATGGCGCGCGCCCGGCCAGGGGGAATATGCCCGCCGTTCCTCCATTTCCCGCCACCATCTGTGTCGCCGTCAACGACGTAATCTGTCACGGTATCCCCAGCCCCAAACAGCGTCTTAAAGAAGGGGATATTATCGGCGTCGATATTGGTGTGCTTTATAAGGGTTGGGTTGGCGACGCCTGCGTCACTTATCCCGTCGGCCAGCTCGACGACGAGACGCAGCGCCTGATGGACGTGGCGAAACGCTGCCTGGAACTGGGCATCGAGCAGGCGCGTAACGGCAACCGCCTGGGCGATGTTGGCGCGGCCATCCAGACCTACGCCGAAGCCAACGGCTTCTCCACCGTGCGCGACTTTGTGGGACACGGTGTTGGGCATTCGCTGCACGAAGACCCCCAGGTTCCCCATTACGGTCGTCCCAATACCGGCCTGAAACTCCAGCGCGGCATGGTTTTCACCATCGAACCCATGATTAACGAAGGCACCTATCAGGCCAAAATGCTGCCCGACCGCTGGACCGTCTGCACCGCCGACGGCAAGCGCTCAGCCCAGTTCGAGCATTCCCTCGCCATCACCGACGGCGCGCCTGAGTTGTTGACGCTGCCGTAATTGTTAGCGATAGCGTCCTAATTGCAATATCTCTCGTGCCTGCGCGGATGTCGCAACGGGTCGATCAAGTTCGTGCGCGATACGGGCGATGCGCGCTACCAGTTGCGCGTTGCTTTGCGCCAGTTGGCCTTTGCGATAATAGATGTTGTCCTCAAAGCCGACGCGCGCGTTGCCGCCCATTGCCAGGGCGATGGTTGCCAGGGTCAACTGGTGGCGACCGATACCCGCCACGCTCCAGGTGCTGCCGGGCGGCAAGCAGCGTACCATATGCACCAGGTGGGCGGGATCAGCGCCCAGACCGCCGGGAACGCCCATCACAAAGTCGAAATGCAGTGGGTTGCTAATCAGCCCCATCTTATACAGGCGCATGGCTTCGTCGAGCATTCCCACGTCGAAGATCTCGATCTCAGGCACAATTCCCGACTCGCGCAGGCGGCGCGCGAATGCCTCCACCAGCCCGCGATTATTCATGAACACGCCGTCGCCAAAGTTGACCGTGCCCGTCGTCAGGGTCGCCATATCAGGCGAACACTCGATGCTCTGCAAACGCTCTTCCGCGCTCATCCATATCGCCCCGCCCGTAGAAACCTGTGTGATGACATCGCAACGCGCTCGAATGCCCTCAACCACCTCGCGGAATAAGCGCCCATCCTGCGTCGCGTTGCCCTGCGCGTCGCGCACATGGATGTGAATGATCGACGCTCCCGCTTCATAACACGCGACGGCAGACGCGATAATCTCCTGTGGCGTTACGGGTAAATTGGGCTGCTCCGCTCTCGTCGTTTCCGCGCCAACCATCGCGGCGGTAATCATTACAGGTTGCATGAAATCTCTCCCTCTCTTAATACTGGCTGCTCTCACTATATCACGATAAAAGATTGCTCTTCAGAGCCTCTCGCCACCTACGATTTGTGTATGCTTAATGTCAGTGCTGGTGATTGCCAGGAAGGGTGAGGATGGGGGAAAGGGCAAGGCGACCGCAAGGGTCGCCTCTACTATGAACGTCCGGTTTTTCATGATCGCGTCATAGTAGAGGCGACCCTTGCGGTCGCCTTACTCTCTTGTTGTCCTGAAATCGTGACAAACATGCGGCGTTCGGTTATACTACATTCAGTCAAAACACATGAAGTACGATAGAAAAGAGCAAGCGATACATTCACTCTAACCAGCAGGGGTAGTAACATGCCGGCGCGTAAGCCCGAATTCGATATAAAGGTTGTCGTCACGGACGCATTAACCGGGAATTATCTAAAAAAATTGAGTCGCCAGACGTATATTGCGACCGCTATTGTTATTTTCATCTGTGTCGTCAGTCTGATATGGCTAGTCTTCCACATTGGCGGAAACATTCCCATCGCGCGCTCTACCTTGCTGGTCTTCTATGCCAACTCGATGTATGCCTTTGCTTCTTTTGTTGGCGCTAGCTGGTGTTTTCAGACCGTGTATCGCGCCAGAAGAGGGCCAGTGAGATTAACGACTCGTCATCGAAACGCCTGG
>DASTKD010000534.1:0-13608 GCA_035716135.1 Ktedonobacteraceae bacterium | reverse complement strand
CGCATCATCGCCGGGTAAGCATTTCCTCGCCATCATGCTCTGCTGGTTGGCGTCATCCATTGCTAAGCTCGACGACAGTGGTGGTCATGGTCGTCTCCGCGATGTAGCGCATGTCCATCTCTTCCAGCACCTTCTTTTTGCCGAGCAGCACCTTCGCCATGTCAAAAGCCTGCTTGAGCTGCTCTTTCTCCAGTTCGTAGCCCAGATCGCGCATCTGGGCGGCGAGGGCGGCGCGCCCGGAGAGCTTGCCCATGTGCATCCGGCGATCCGCCGAGGTCAGACCGATGGATTCGGGCGTCATGATCTCGTAGGTGCGCGCATCCTTCAGCACGCCGTCCTGGTGAATGCCACCGCCGTGCGCGAAAGCGTTTGCGCCAACAACCGACTTGGTCCACTGCGGCTGCATACCGGATAGGCGGGCGACAAGGCGGCTGGTCGGGACGAGCTTTGTGGTATCGACTTTGACATCCATGCTGAGATCGGTGGTGCGCGTGCGAATCGCCATCACCACATCCTCGGTGGCGGCGTTGCCCGCTCGCTCGCCCAGGCCGTTGATGCAGGTATCGACGCGCTCCGCACCATTACGCAGACCTTCAAGCGCGTTGGCAACCGCTAATCCGAGATCATCGTGACAATGTGCCGAGATACGCGCCTGGGGAAACTCTTTCTTGACATCCGCCACCAGCTTGCCGAACTCCCAGGGCAGCGCGAAGCCCACCGTATCACAAAGCGTCACAAAACGCACACCCTCTTTGATTATGGTCTCACACACTTCCAGAATGAAGTCATGCTCGGTACGAGTCGTATCCTCCAGCGCGAAATCGACGTTTTCGGTATACGATCGACCCTGCGCGACCGCCGCCTTCGCCAGTTCCAACACCTCTTCGCGCGTTTTGCCCAGCTTCACCTGGCGATGCAAGGGCGAGACGCTGATAAACGGCTGAATAGCGGAATGCGCGGCGATCTTCACGGCGTCCCATGCACGTTCGATGTCGCCACGATTGGCGCGCGCGATAGCGCAAATCTCGGCATTGTCTACCTTCGAGGCGATCAGGCGCACAGCCTCAAATTCGCCCGGCGAGGAGATAGGGAAGCCGCAATCCAGCGTATCGAAGCCCATATCGGCTAATGCCTGCGCAATCGCCAGTTTCTCTTCAGAGAAGTAGTTCACGCCGGGGGTCTGTTCGCCATCGCGCAGCGTGGTTTCATAAAACTTGATGATGCGTGGTTCTGTGGTCATCGTTAGAAACTCCTTTGTTTCACGTCCAGCAACTACAAAACGATGAAAAAAAACTCAATCCATCCAGCTATACGGATAGCTCGGGTCGTCAATCGACTGCGCGATGGTGGTGAACTTCAACGGGTAGAAAGTGTCGATCATCACGGCCAGTTCCTCGGTGCGTTCCGCGCCCAGGCTTTTCTCGACCGCGCCCGGATGCGGGCCGTGCGGGATACCGCGCGGGTGCAGCGTCAGGGATGACAGTTCGATGCCGCGCCGGCTGCCGAAATTGCCGTTGACGTAATAGAGCAACTCGTCGCTATCGATATTGCTATGGTTATAAGGTACGGGAATTGAGAGCGGGTGGTAGTCCAGCTTGCGCGGCACGAAGGAACAGACCACGAAGTTTGGCCCCTGGAAGGTCTGATGCACCGGCGGCGGCTGGTGAATGCGCCCCGTAATCGGCTCGAAATCGCCGATATTGAAAATCCAGGGATATTCGCAGCCATCCCAGCCAACCGTATTGATGGGGTGGAAGTCGTACCAGTAGCTTGAAATGAGGTTGCCTACTTTGACGCGCACCTCGTAATCGCCGCGCTCAGTGTGCGTTACCAGTTCTTCAGGACGGCGAATATCGCGCTCGCAATACGGCGAGTGTTCCAGCAACTGGCCGTTCTTGTTCAGGTAGCGGCGCGGCGGCTCGATGGTGCCGTATGCTTCGACAGTGAGAAAACGGCTGGCGGCGCTATCGGCAGCGATCTGGAAACGGAAGGTGGTGCCGCGCGGGATGATGATGTAGTCGCCCTCGTGGTAGGGCAGCAGGCCAAAATTTGTTTCGAGCGTACCATGCCCCTCATGCACAAAGTACACCAGGTCCGCCTCGCCATCGCGGTAATAGTAGTTCATTTCCCGCTCAGGCAGCGCGACACTGATAATCAGGTCCTTGTTATACATGAGCGGCTGGCGTCCCAGAACAGCATCCCCTCCGCGCTTCATCGGCGCGCTTTTCATATGGTGATGGCGCTGCACATCCTGCCGCCACTCCTCAATAGGATACGGGACATGCGCGAACTTCTCCACCTTTTTCACGCGCGTGGGCGGATAATAATAGTAGAGATTGGAGTAGTTGCCTGAAAAACCCTCCGTGCCGAACAACTCTTCGTAATAAAGCGTTCCATCTGCTTTGCGGAACTGTGTATGCCGCTTGTGGGGTATTTCCCCCAGGCTATAATAAGCTGGCATAGTGTGCCTCCCTTGTAGTATGGGCAACGCAAGCGTCCCTATTCTCTGTCAAAATTTATGGAACCATCCCTGCTGTCATTCTGAGCGCAGCGAAGAATCTCAAGTCGGCGGAAGATTCTTCGCTGCGCTCAGAATGACAGGCTACTACACTATCTTATTCCGCAATACGCCGATGCCTTCGATTTCGAGTTCGATGATGTCGCCGCGCCGGAACCAGCGGTGCGTATCGGTACCCAGCTCGAGCAGGCAGCCGGTGCCGACGGTGCCGGAGCCAAGTACGTCGCCAGTGCGCAGGCGGGCGTTGCGCGAGGCCCAGGCGATCATCTGCGGGAAACTGTAATAAATGTCCTTAAAGTTGCCGCGCGAGATTTCCTTACCATTAACACGCGCCAGCATGGTCATGTCGTAACGTTCGCTGGCATCGCTGCCGCTGCGCCGCGCTGCCAGTTCGTCGGACGTGACCAGCCAGGGGCCAAGCGAGGTGGCAAAGTCCTTGCCCTTGCCGGGTCCCAGGTTGAGCTTCATGTCCTTACGCTGGAAGTCGCGCGCGCTCCAGTCGTTCATGATGGTGTAGCCCGCGATATAGCTGGCGGCTTCCTCCACTGGAATATCTTTGCCGTCGCGCCCGATCACGCAGGCGATTTCTAGCTCCATATCCAGTTCGTTGCTGCCAACGGGGTAGGGGACGGGTTCGTGCTGCCCGTAGATTTCGCTATTATTGGTGAAGTAGAAGGTGGGGATCTCGTACCATTCGGGGATCATGTCCAGGCCGCGTTTAGCGCGTGCCGACTTGACATGCTGCTCGAAGGCGTAAAAATCGCGCACGGTCGGCGGCTCAGGAATGGGCGCGAGTAGACGCACCTCCTCGAATGTATAGGCTTCCCCCTCTGCTTCGCGCGCGCTAGCGAGACCACGCGGGTCGCGCAGCAGTTCGAGCAGCGTGGGATAGGCGAGCATGATGATTTCATTATCGCGCACCACGCCCGCGTGAGTGGACCAATCATCCGTTCTGAACGTTACAAGCTTCATCTCTACAAATTTCCTCGCAGGGCTTGCTCGCGCTCCAACGCCTCAAACAATGCCTTGAAGTTACCTTCGCCAAAGCCGCGCGCGCCCTTGCGTTCGATCACTTCAAAGAAGACCGTCGGGCGACTCACAATCGGTTTGGAGAAGATTTGCAGCAGGTAGCCCTCGTCGTCGTGATCGACCAGAATGCCCAGTTCCGCTAATTGCTGCACGTCCTCGGCAATGGGGCCAACGCGATCAAGCACCGTTTCGTAATAGTTGCCGGGTGTTTTGAGAAATTCAACGCCGCGTTCCTCTAAACCACGCACCGTTTTGATAATATCGGCGGTACTGAGGGCGATATGTTGCGCGCCGGGGCTGCGATAGAAGTCCAGATACTCCTCAATCTGCGACTTGCGGCGACCGGGGGCCGGTTCGTTGATGGGGAATTTGACGCGCCCGCTGCCGTTTTGCATGACCTTAGACATGAGGGCCGAATATTCTGTGCTGATGGCGCGATCATCGAAGTGAATAAGCTGGGTAAAGCCCATGACGCGCTCGTAGAAACCAACCCATTCGTTCATCTTGCCAAGTTCGACATTGCCCACAATGTGGTCAATGGCAGCCAGCCCCGCCGGTCTCGCGCGACGCGGCACATCGCTCGCCACTGAACGATAGCCGGGCAGGAAAGCGCCTTTATAATTATGGCGTTCCACAAACGTGTGGATAGTATCGCCATAGGTGGCAATCGAGGCCAGTTTCACCACGCCATCATCGTCTTTGCGCGTCGTCGGCGCTAGCACGCCGCGCGCGCCGCGTGTCGTCGCTTCGTGGTACGCTCGCTCCGCGTCTTCTACGCGCAGGGCAATATCTTTCACGCCATCGCCATGCAGTTTGACATGTTCGGCAATCTCACCCTCCGGCCCAAGCGCGGAAGTCAGCACGAAACGCACATTGCCCTGCTCTAAAACAAAACTGCTGCGGTCGCGCACACCCGTTTCCAGCCCTGAAAAGGCAATGGGCGTGAAACCCCAGGCGTGACTAAAATAATACGCGGCTTGTTTGGCGTCGCCCACGTAAAATTCGAGGTAGTCAAAATTCTGAATGGGCATGAAATCTTCAACGACATGATCGCTCATCCTGAAACTCCTTCGTTTCGATGCATTGTAACCTGAGCGGCGCTCCTGGCGGTCGCCCCAGATGCGGTCCTATGATTTGTACGCCTCCATTATATGAGACGGATTGGGATAGCTGCAAGTTGATCTTTGAGGGGAACGCCAGGGCGGGGACAAGCCCGCCCGTCCGCCTGCTGTCATCCTGAGCGAAGCGAAGGATCTCTCGCCTCGCCAGGCACAGATCCTTCGCTTCGCTCAGGATGACAGCCGGCGAAGGATGACAGGTTTCCTTATATATACGCGACGCGCAAATCAAAGCCGCGTTTGCGGAATTCTTCAACAAAAGTCTGGCCTGGCACGGCCAGTTCTACGGGTACTCCGCCCTTTGGCGTCTGACCGCGCGCGATGAAGCCCGCCATGATGGCAGCGTGCCAGCCTGTGGTGCGTTCCATTGCCGTGAAGCCGGTGCGCTCGTCGGCGTAGTCGAACAGGTCTACTATCGCCTCTTTTTCCTGCCCGTCCTTGATGCCGCGCGCGATGATGCGCACAATCACCAGGTCTTGCTCGCCGGGGCGCGCGCGAAGCTTTGGTTCCAGGAGAGCGTGCAGCAGGTGGCGCGGGATGACGGGCTGACCATCGACGACGACAGGTTCCAGGCCGATCAATCCGGCATCGTTGTAGGCTTTCCACTGCGCATAGTGGCCGGGCCAGCGCAGGGTTTTGTTCTGCAAGGTGCGCAGCTTGCCTTCAAAAGTCCAGGGCATGGTGCTGGTGCCGCCTGCCGTTGTGAAGGCTTCTAACTGGCCGATGGGCGCGGGAAAATTCACCAGCTCGTATTCTTCAAAGCAGGGCATTTCGCACTGTTTCCAGTCGCGCAAGAAAAGTGTTGCGCCAAAATATTCGTTGGTCAGCCCCACGATGTTGAAGGTGAGGATATAGTTCCAGGGCGGTGTAGGGTGGCGTGGGATGCCGCCATCGTACATGATGATGTCGCGCGGTTCATCCAGCAGCGTCATGGCGTAGGCACAAAGGGATGTTCCCAGGCCGGGAACCTGCCCGCAATCGGGAATGAGCGTAATACCCGCTGCCTTCGCCTCCGCATCAAATGCCAGTTGCTGGCGTATCTGATCGGTGTTGCCACCGAAATCGCACATGCTGGCACGCGCGCGTAGAGCAGCGCGGGTCAGGCCCATATTGAAGAAATAGGGAACGCCTGAGACGAACACCTGAATGGACGCGCCGGTCAGCAGAGCTACCACCGCGTCCTCATCCTGCACATCCACCTGTGCCGCGCGCGCAACTTCGCGCCCCACGAGTCGATTGACGCGCGCGGCAGCCCGTTCAGCCTGGGCCAGCGACATGTCGGCGATCAACACAGACTCGGCATCACCCAACAACGCCAGGTCATACGCGGCGGCGGTACCCTGCCGCCCTGAACCAATGACAGCATAACGAAAACCCATGATAGACTCCTGAAGTTTGTGCTACCTGCGAATTTTACCAGGACTGGGCTTGCCTCCACAGGCGTTCACTGAGCATCTAGCACAGGCTCCTCGCCTGTCATTCTGAGCGCAGCGAAGAATCTCCGCGCTGCTCACCAAGATTCTTCGCTGCGCTCAGAATGACAGGCACACGGGTTCTGGACTTGTTCAGTGAACGCCTGTGGGACTTGCCCCCGCCCTGATCACTTTGAACCACACCTAAAGTCTACCATATTGAAATGTTGCCTACATCAGTTGCGCATCTCTTCCGCTTTCGCGGCCAGTTGAGCAAATTGAGATGGGGAAATGGTGAGATGGAAAATTTCGGCGATATGATCCGCCCATGAGGCAACAAAGTAGTCCCATCCATCATGCGCCTGCACATAACGCTCCTGTGCCTGTACCCTGGCCTGGCGCAGGAAGCCAAGTTCGCCTCTGTAATTGAGTTCCCAGGCAATAGCGTACCGCGGAAAGCGTCCCGCGTCTGTGATGGGCGAGCCGGGGCGGTCTTTGCCCATGCCCGTCGCGTTGATTACCAGCGATCCCTCCGGCAAAGCAGCCAGCAGTGCATCATTGTAGCGCGGGTCGCTATTCAGCACGTACTCTATTTCAAGCGAGGTTTCGATTTGCCCCACGATAGAGCGCAACCTGTCCAACCCCTGCTGTTGATCGTTGACGACGATAAGCCGCCTCGGACGGTCTTGAGCATCGGCCTGTGTGAGCAGGTTGACAACAATCGCTGTCCCTACTCCACCAGCTCCCAGGCAGAGTACATGACCATCGCTCTTGCTCCAATAGCGCATACCAGGAATAGCCTGTAGAGCCTGCCGCGAACCGAGCGGGTCTCTGGAAAGCGCCACCAGCGAACCATCGCGCTTCACGATACAATCAGCTTCGCGGCAGAGTTGCGCATATGGGTCGAACTCATCAAACATATCTTCCGCCGCGTTAAAAAGATTGATTTTATGCGTAGTGATGAGAGCGCCCACCGAAAGCGGATCGTATTTAATCTGCGCTACGGACTGCCGGTACTGCTCCTTAGAAGCTTGCAGAGGAAGATCAACTCCTACCAGCCTGGCTCCGCCCAGACCCAGAATCGCCGCCCAGTATGGAAAGAGGCGTGTCATCGTCGATTGGCTGGTAGTGACACCGATAAAGTACATCGTGGGTACGCTTTGCCGGGTAATGTGATACGTGGAAGTATTTTTCTGCATGTTACAATTATCGCACAACCACCGTCACGCCATCCGGATCCTGCAATGTTCCCGATGTTAAACCTTCGCGCTGTATCTCGTAGAAATCGATGCCGAATGCATCGGGCGCAACCGGGGGAACGTTACGACCAGCCCAGACATTGATGCCCAAATGGTGATGATAGCCATCCCACGAGAGGAAATCGGCCTGACCGGGCAAGCCGACCATCAGGTTCATGCCCAGCGTCTGGTAAAAGGCCATGCTGCGTTCGAGGTTTCCCACGTTGAGATGCATGTGGCCGAGACGCAGGCCGTTTGAAAACCCTTCGAAAGGCTGCGCTTTTTGCAACAATGCCTGCGCGTTCAGGCGTATGGTATCCATCTGGAGTTGACCATCAGGCGTGAATTGCCACATCTCACGCGGTCGATCAGCATAGACCTCGATGCCATTTCCTTCGGGGTCGCTCAGGTAGAGCGCCTGGCTCACCAGGTGATCGGAGGCCCCATCAATGGGAAGCTGGTGAGCGATGCGATGCTTGAGAAAAGAACCAAGTTCTACTTCATCGCTCACCAGCAGCGCGAAATGAAACAGGCCAGCCGTGCGCCGCTGGCGCGGATGCCCACCCGGAAAAGCACGCAGCGAGAGTATCTCTTGCTTACCTGCGCCCAGGCCAACGCTGCCTCCACCCTGCTCATCGCGTTCATCCCTGACGATAGTAAAACCTAATTGCGTATAGTAATCCACGCACGCATTGAGGTTCTGCACGCGCAAACCCACGCGGCGTAAAGGCCAGTTCCGCGCCGTTTCGTCCAACCATACTTCATTATCTTGTAATCCGGTAAATTTCTGCCCGGTGACAACCTCTTTATCCATAGTAGTAGCTCCTGTTCATTTCACTAACACAAAGTTAGTAACTAACACCATTATAAGATATGATCGAGTAAATTGCAAGGAATTGTGAGCAGAACTATCACCTGTTCAAGTCTGCTACCCAAAATGTCGATTCGACGAATTGCGGTTCGTTGATAATATAGAGGCGAAATATGTTGTCGCTCTCTACCTGTAATATTTCTGAGAGGAGGGAGTAGCCGTGCGTTACATGTTGTTGATCTATGGCATTGAAGCAGATACAGCTGCAATGACGCAGGAGGAGCAGGACGCGCTGATGCAGGGCCATGCCATATTTGCGAATGAAGCGCTGGCACGGGGAATACTGACGGGTGGAGCGCCATTACAGCCGACCCATACCGCGACGACTGTGCGCGTTCGCAAAGGCAAAATTTTGATTACAGACGGACCGTTCGCCGAAACGAAAGAGCAGCTCGCGGGAACATACATCCTGCATTGCAGAGACCTGGAAGAGGCTATCGAAAGGGCAACCAAGATTCCCGATGTGCTGCGTGGTTCCATCGAAATCCGCCCGATTTTGGAGTTTAGCTGACGCTTACGCCTCGATAACACGATACGTATTTGTTATATGTGCAACCTTGCCGAGCATGGCTTCCGCGCCGCAATAGCGCGTCTCGGAAAGCTCGATGGCGCGCGCTACGGCGGCAGGCTGGATGTTATGGCCGGTGACGACGTGTTCAATGCTGATTTCAACGAAGACCTTTGGATGTTCGTCGGCGCGTATGCCCTGCACGCGCACTTCATAGCCAGTCACGTCCTGACGTTTCTTGCGCAGAATAGAGATAACATCCATGCCTGTGCAACCGGCCAGGCCAACCAGCAGCATCTCCATCGGGCTAAAACCCGCGCCCTGCCCGCCGCTCAACTCGTTTGAGTCGAGCGTCACATGATAGCCGGAGGTGGCTTGCGCGTCAAAGCGCATCCCTGTTTCTAGCTTCGCCACCGCGGTCATTATTTTTGCCATGATGAGACTTCCTTTTTAGTTTGCACCGACATGCTGAAAATGGCGCGACAACAGGCGCTCTCCTGAATTCTAGCACAATTGGCCCATTTACAACCATGACACACTGTGTTACACTTCGAGTAAGGGACGGGGTTGGAGAGACGATAAGGGGAGAGTTAATGGGGGTTCGTTTCAAGATCGCGGTTATTTCACAAGGAGGGTTTTCATGGCTGGCTGGCAAGAAGAACTCGCCGAGCTGCTACGTGAGCTAGGGGTCACGCAGGAAGAACCCAAAGCTCAACCCCGGTCTAAAGGTAAAGTGACCCGTAGCGACGTTAAGCGCCGGATGCATTCGCGCGACCCATACGCGGATGCCTTCTTAGACAATATCTCTGCCGCCTCTGATAGCTATGCGGAACCCTGGGAGACCGATCTCAGCCAGATGCGTCTCGAAGTTGACTCCATTGTGCGCCAGGTCATTTCATTGATGCAGCGCGGCGACCTGGACAGGTCCCTCAAAGAAGATGTCATGGTGGTGTTACGCGCTTTGCGCAGGCGCGCCGCCGTCACTTCAAAGACAACAGTTAGCGATGAAGCTTATTTAGAAGCCGCCACATCCCTGCTGCATTTCTGTCGTCTCGTCCTGAGCCTGAGCGAAACAGCCATCGAGGACGAATTGTAACA
This sequence comes from Ktedonobacteraceae bacterium, assembly GCA_035716135.1. GTDB lineage: Bacteria > Chloroflexota > Ktedonobacteria > Ktedonobacterales > Ktedonobacteraceae > CF-113. Next base: position 3,816 of record DASTKD010000534.1, on the reverse strand, counting down.
TATTTTCTGCATGTCAAGCCAAAAAACCAGGAGCGACACCACAAGTGGGTGTCACTCCTGGTTTTTTAGCTTGACATCCCTCCCTTTCAAATGACATATTACTACTTGTGCGTATTAGCAGAAAAATCAAGAGCGGAGCAGGCTTTTTCGTCATGCCCTGCCGTGAGTGAAGTAACGTTTTGCTTTCAAGGCGACGAGGAGTGAAGAGATGAAGACGAACACAAAAACGAAAAAACAGGTGAATACAGACAATGGAGGGCAACCGGGTCGCGGGCGCTGGCTGCGCACCGCCATGCTTACCTATACGCTGGCGGGTCCCGCTGTCAGGACGTGGATAAAGAGGCGCACGAGCCAGGGTACGCAGGCAGTAGTGACGGCGGCGCAGGCTCTTCCAGAGGCCGCGCAGAGCCGCCAGGCCGACTTCCGCGAGCGACTGGAAGAGTTGACGCGGGAAGGCCGGCTGAAAGCTATCGAGCAGGCACAGAACCTGCGCATTCAAGCAGGCCAGTTGCAGGCACAATCGCGCCAGCTACGCAAAGCTATACGCGCGGAAGCAAAGCAGCGGCGCAAGCTGCTGGCGCAGATCCGCGATAGCGGCTTCGAGTGGAGTCAGGATATGCTCAAACGCGGCGAAGACCTGACGGGAGAACTGGTTGAGCGTGGCGGAGAAATAACCCACGACCTGGCGAAGCGCGGGCGCAAAGCCTCACGCAAGCTGGCAAAGCGCTCTCAAAAACTGTTGAATCCCGCGCGCAAGCAGAATCGCGTACTCTGGACAGCAGCAGGCTTCGGCGTGGGCCTCGTTGTAGCAGGCGCTATCACCTACCGCCTGGTGCGTGGCCGCGCCATGAAACAGGCGCTGGAAGAGGATCAAGCCATTGAATTGCCGCCGACCGGCTCGTGGAACGGCAACGTTGCTCGCCCGGCTGGTGAAATTCATCACGTTGACCAGAGTGGAGCGAGTGTCGCTACCTTAGAAGTTGTGACGGTGGAAAACACGGAACGGCCCGAAGACGCCGCTTTCGTCGGGGTAACCAGTACACAGTATTACTATCCCGTCGATACAGAACTTGACCTGACCGACCTCGTCTACTTCCTCTCAGAGGAAGAGGCCAGAGCACAGGGGTTTAAGGCGGCAGAGTAGAGCCATTCGAATGAAATTTGATGGATGAACACAAAAACGGCTAGAGCTATTTTTGCATTCATCCATCAAACTTCATCCTCAAAGCCCTCGTTCACGAGGCCGCGCTTGACGAGGTATTGCAAAAATTCTAGCCGTTGTTGGGGTGTGGGAGTAGACGGGACAGCAGGAGAGGCGTTCTCTTTGCCAGGCTCTGTTGCAATATCTACCGGCGACCTGAGTGAAGGGGGAAGTGGTGTTTCGGCCATATCGTTTGGCCCGGAAATAGCGCGTTCCGGTCGTTCCTCAATGGTTGAGAGGCGGGGTGTCATGCTCGCCTGGGGCATCGTTCCCTCTACAGCGGATAGTGAAATTCCTTCTTGCGTTGTGCCAACTGCTAACGGGCCGCTCGCCCGTCTATATGCCTCTGGCGGCATATGTTTCCAGGGCCACCAGGCGAACATGTTGTGCAGCCAACGCTTCATCGCTTGCGTGATCATTGTTTCCTTGCTTTCAGTATGCTAGCAATCACGCGCTACAGTAGAAAAGCGCACTAATAAAACGCTCGAAAACTTGAGTTGTTAATGGCTATGTGCATGACGCATGAACAACCGTGAAGAACAATGAATACTATAGAAATATACTAGCACAATTGGCCGCCAGCGTCAAACAACACTTGCTTTTTTGTGTCCTACATGCCATAATCAAGAGGGGTTCGGAGCGAATCCCGGCGCAAAAAAGCAAAGCTAATCGTTGAACATATAGAGCCTCAGGGGACTCATTCTTCACAGATTGAAACCCTGGCTTCTATGTGTTCGTGACTATTGAAACAGAAAAGAAAGGCTGGTATCGGCCATGCAGGAAGACGTTCTTGGAACTCGGCGTACCGCCATCTCGGACCCTTTCGTCACTTGCGCGCGCTGCAACAAGGCCACTCGTTTGCGGTATGCTCGTATCATTCAGAGCGATGTGCTTTCAGAGAGCAACTCCGAGTATGAATATCTCTGCCCGGAATGCCAGAAAGCGCTGGCAAATGGCGAAAAGGACCTGGCACTCTAAATTTTCTCTGTGTTGAATGGATTTCTAGCATGGCAAAAGGCGCGGGATACTTTACCTTATTCCTTTTGCCATTTTTATAACCTGTTGACTGGCCGTGGGATGGCACTGAAGAGAGATAGTGAAGTAGGCATAGTATGAATAAAGATGAGATAAACAAAGATTCGGAAGAAACACAATCCACCGAAGCAGATGCGGATGAGAAAAAGATAACCCCGGCGCGCAGGCGCAGGAAACCGGCGAAAGAGAGCAGCCAGGTTGTCGATCGCGCGCTTGAGGATGTGGCAGAAACGGTCGAACGGGAGAAAGCCAGTTCAAGAGAGATGATGTTCCTCAAAGAACTGGAAAGGCGCAACCGGGAAGAGGACGACGACGAGGTGAACATTCCCAATATCCTGCCGGTTTTGCCGCTCAAAGATACGGTCGTCTACCCGTTCGCGGTGCAGCCGCTCGGTGTGGGGCAGGATCGCTCGATTCGCCTGATCGACGCGGTAATGCGCGGCAATCGCCTGGTAGTGCTGGTGGCACAAAAGTCGGCTGAAATCGAACTGGCCGGGGCCAACGACATCTTCAGAGTTGGCACGGTGGCACGCATCGCGCGCATGATCCGTATGCCGGACGGCACGCTTCAGATCATCGTGCAGGGACTGGAACGGGTCGATATTGGCAAATTCACGCGCGGCAAGCCGTACCTGACCGCGCATATCACTATGAAGCCCGAAACCCAGGAAAGCGATGACGAGACAGAGGCCATCAAGCGCAACGTTGTGGGCTACTTCCAGCGACTGATGACGCTGGTGCAGAACGTGCGCGAGGATTTAGCGGCGGCCACACTCAACCTGGAAGAGGCGCGCCAGGTCGCCTATGTAATCGCCTCCATCGTCCAGATGGAGATGGAGATGAAGCAGAAAATCCTCGAACTCGACTCTGTGCGCGCCAAACTGGAAAACTTGAGCCGCTACCTGGCGCACGAACTGGAGATCTTCGAGCTGGGCCGCAAGATTCAGACCAGCGCGCAGGAAGAGATGGGCAAGGTGCAGCGCGAATACCTGCTGCGCGAACAGCTCAAGGCTATCCAGCGCGAACTGGGCGAGGAGAGCGAAGAGCAGGCCACCATCAACGAACTGCGCCGCAAGATCGACGAGGCAAAGCTGCCGGAAGAGGCGTTGAAAGAGGCCAACCGCGAGCTATCGCGCATCGAGAAGATGCCAACCGCTTCGCCCGAATACAGCATGATTCGCACCTACCTGGAACTGCTGACCAGCCTGCCGTGGAGCAAGAGTACCGGCGCAAAAATCGACGTACCCTACGCGCGCCAGGTGCTTGACCACGATCACTACGACCTGGATAAGATCAAGGGTCGCATCCTGGAATACCTGGCGGTACGTCGCCTGAAAGAGGAGCGCCTTGCGGAACAGGCTGCGCGCGACCGCGAGATGGACGAGGCCGAACAGCAGAACGAGGACGCCGAAAACAAGCGTCCCACTCAGCCACTGACATCGCTGGAAGCTACGCGCAAGATCAACCGCGAGCCGATCCTGTGTTTTGTCGGACCTCCGGGCGTTGGCAAAACCTCGCTGGGACAGTCGATTGCGCGCGCAATGGGACGTAAGTTCGCGCGTATGTCGCTGGGCGGCATC
>DASTKD010000533.1:0-2869 GCA_035716135.1 Ktedonobacteraceae bacterium | reverse complement strand
GTATGGGTATCGCGTACTTCTATAGCGCCAGGCCGTTCAAGTTTGCCACGCGCGGGTTGGGCGACATTCTGGTTTATATTGCGATGGGCTTTTTAATGACATGGGGAGCCTATTATGTGCAGATTCCGCGCTGGTCATGGCTGGCTTTCGCGGCCAGCGTACCCGTCGGCTTACTGGTAACGGCTATCCTGAACATGAATAATGTGCGCGATTATCAGGACGACCTGGCGGTGCATAAGCTGACGCTGCCTGTGCGTCTCGGCCAGGTTTTTGGCAAACGCTTCCACGTCTTTCTATTGCTGGGAAGCTATGTAACGCTCACGTTCCTTGTCTTGCTCAGGTTGCTTCCACTTTTCAGCCTGGTGGTCTGGCTCACCTTCCCCCTGGCCTATGGCAATATGCGTGCGGTTCTGACGGCTACTGATCGTCGCGCATTTGCCATCGGCATCAAGCGCACCGCGACGCTGCATTTTCAGTTTGGGGTGTTGCTGGCGTTGGGGATTGTGATGGCGGCGTTATTAAAATCGTTCGGATTTGCAATATAAGCGGCTGAAATGAAACCAGGATTTGAGAGTATGACCGCGAAGATAACTTTAGAAGAAAAATTCCGTGAGACGGGCGGCAAACGCTCCTATGTGCAGCGCCTCTTCGGGCGTATCGCGCGTATCTACGATCCTATGAACCATTTGATGAGTTTCGGGCAGGATCGACGCTGGCGCGCGTTTGCCGCGCGTTATCTGGCTCTGGGAACGGGAGAACTGGGGCTTGATCTGGGCGCGGGTACGGCGGATCTCTCAATTGCCGTTATTCGCCGCTCCGGGCCAGGGACGCGCATGATCGGTCTCGATATTACGCCGCAGATGCTTGAAATTGGACGCGCCAAAGTTGCTCGCCTGGGCCTGCAAGATCAGATCGAGCTGCGCGTGGGAGACGCCGAGCATCTTGATTTGCCGGATAATAGCGTGGATGGCTGCTGTTCCGCGTTCACTGTGCGCAACCTGACCGATATACGTCAGGGATTTCGTGAAATGCTGCGCGTGGTGCGACCCGGCGGGCGCGTGGTCTGCCTGGAGATCAGCCACCCGCCCGGCAAAATTTTCGGCTCCCTTTTTCACTTCTACTTCTACAAACTGGCTCCTTTATTCGGGACGGTCATCGGTAAAGCTTTTGAAGAATACAACTACCTGCCCAATTCCCTCACAACTTTCCCCGATGCCCCTGCATTGAAAGTCATTATGGAAGAAGTCGGCTGGCAGGATGTGCGCTTCTACCGGCTCACGAGGGGAATTGCCGCCGTTCATGTAGGGACGAAAGCGTGAGAAGCTTCAGGTGACAGGCGAGCCAACAGTCAGCAATGGCGAGGTGTTGAGATGGCAGATGGCGACGGCTGCGGCGTCGGCGGCATCGTCGGGGCGCGGAACGGCTTTCAGCTTGAGCAGGATGCGCACCATCTCGCCCACCTGCTCTTTTTTCGCGCCCCCATAGCCGCTTACCGCCTGTTTGACCTGCATAGGGGTATATTCTGCAATCGAGAGTCCACCGTTTGCCAGCGCCAGCATCGCCACGCCGCGTGCCTGCCCGACCGTCAGGGCCGTGCGCGCGTTTTTGGCGAAGAAGAGTTCTTCCATCGCGGCCTCGTTGGGGCTATAGGTGGCTATGATCTCGCTCAGACGTGTGTATATCTCCTGCAAACGGCGCGAGAGCGGCATGTGCGCTGGTGTTGTGATAACATCACAGGCAATCATGCTCAGCTCGCTGCCCTGCGCGGATACGACTGCGTAGCCGACGATGGCGGTGCCGGGATCAATGCCCAGAGCAATGCGCGTGGCTGGTGTCCGCCGGTTGCTCTGTTCGGGCTGTCTATCCATGGCGACGCTACCCTTCGTATGAAGAGGCAAACTCCTCCGGGATGTCCGCGTTGGTATAGACGTTCTGCACGTCGTCCAGGTCTTCCAGCTTATCCACCAGGCGCATGACCTGGTAGGCGACCTTCTCCTCGGTCAATGTAATTCTGGACTTGGGGATGAGCGTGCTTTCCGCTTTCAGGACGTTGTACTTCTGAGCATCGAGCGCCTGGCGCACTTTGTCAACATCGGATGGATCGGTGTAAATAATGAGGGTTTCGTCATCCGCCCCAACGGGTTCAACATCGTCCGCGCCCATATCAAGCGCTTCGAGCGAAAGTTCGTCGGGATCGTGTCCTTTCAGTTCCACTTCAATGACGCCTTTGTTCTCAAAGAGCCAGTCAACGCTGCCGTTTTCGCCCATGTTTCCGGCGTTGCGGTTAAAGGCGTTGCGCACTTCGGCGACGGTGCGGTTGCGGTTCTCGGTCAGCGTTTGCACCAGCATGGCGGTGCCGCCTGGCCCGTAGCCCTCGTAGGTGATCTCCTCCAACTGCATACCTTCGCCGCCGCCCATCGCGCGTTTGATGGTGCGGTCGATGTTGTCCGCCGGCATGTTGGCATCGCGCGCGCGCTGCACAGCCATACGCAGGCGGAAGTTGGCGTTCGGGTCGCCGCCGCCGCCTTCGCGTACTGCCACGACAATTTCACGCCCCAGGCGTGTGAAGAGTTGCCCTCTTCGCGCGTCGTTCACCCCTTTGGAACGACGAATCTGAGCCCATTTAGAATGACCTGACATATCAAAACTCCTGTTTCGTCTTCAAACTGCATCCGTTACGAGAAAATAGATGTGTGCGCAAACCATGCGTTCGTGAAAATTAGTCTTGTTAGCATTTTAACATGAAGTAGCGCTGACCGTCGAGGGGGTAATCATGCGCGCGCCAACCATTCCTCGATGGCCTGGTTGACTTGTTGTGGCTGTTCGAGCATGACGTAATGGCCCGCGTCGGAGATCAGGCGTAAACTCG
>DASTKD010000532.1:0-2679 GCA_035716135.1 Ktedonobacteraceae bacterium | reverse complement strand
GCCCTGAGCATTCATACGATCATACAACAGATCTTCCTCGAACATAACGCCGATGTGGTTGCGCGCTTCAGGCGAGGTATGCACGTCTTTCCCATCGAGCAACACCTTGCCGCCACTGGGAACCAGCATTCCGCACAACAGGCGAATCAAGAGCGTTTTGCCGCTGCCAATCTGGCCCACGACCGTCACTATATCGCCCGCGTTGATGTCCAATTCTTCTATTGAAAGCGCTGTGCGGTTGTCTATGGTCTTTTCGAGCCGTCGCACCTGTAACATGACAGCACATCCTCTGCCGTTTTTCTATTATGTACCTGTGTTCGCCGTTAAATTCAGGTGTATTGTAGCACAGAGAGCCAGGGCGGGGGCAAGCTCTGGTCACATCGCAAAAATGGATTGCTCACCCCTTATAAATCGCCTGTTGTCGTCTTTTTTACTCCATTCAGCCAGAATTTGTAGCGCGTAAAATTCTGGCATGTTACAGTTATGCCAGAGGTACGAATGGCAATCCTCAAAGAAGTTCAGATAAAATAATGGCAGAAAAGGATATGAAACCTGTGGCATCTCCTGAGATAATGATCGAAGCGCATGACTTGCGGCGCGTGTTTGGCGATAAAGTGGCCGTAGCGGGTATCAGTTTGCAGGCGCGGCGCGGCGAAATCTTCGGGCTGCTGGGGCCGAATGGAGCGGGCAAAACGACCACCATTCGTATGCTCACAGGCCAGATTGATCCGAGCGGAGGTAGCGCAAGAGTGGCGGGATGCGATGTGGTCAAAGAGCGGGCGCAACTGAAGGAGCGTATCGGGGTTGTTTTTGAGGAGCAGAACCTGTACGAACGGCTCCCGGCGCGTCTCAACCTGGAGTTTTCGTGCTGGCTGTACGGACTACCCACAAGCCGCGCAGACGAAACGCTCGAACTGGTACGCCTGCGCGACCGCGCTAAGGACCCGGTGCGCACATATTCCAATGGCATGAGGCAGCGCTTGATGATCGCGCGCGCCCTGCTGCATAAGCCGCCCATGCTTTTTCTCGATGAGCCGGGCCGGGGACTCGACCCAATTTCAGCGCGTGAAGTGCGCGCGATCATTAAGCGACTCAGCGAAGAAGGCACAACTATTCTATTGACGACGCACTTGATGGAAGAAGCCGATCTCTTATGCGAACATGTCGCCTTTATCGCCAGTGGTAAAATTGTGGCCGACGATACGCCGCGCAACTTGAAGCTGGCGCACGGGCAACGCGCGCTTTCTGTTACGCTTGCCAGCGATGCGCCAGCACAAAACGGAGCAGAACCATTTCAAGAAACGATCGTAAGACTGGACAATCCCGGCGATTCGGAAAAGCTGGCGCAGTGGATGGCGCAGGGCAAGGTGCTGGCGGTGCATTCGCGTGAGGCCACGTTGGAAGAAGTTTTTATCAAAGTCGCTGGCGTTCGCCCGGCATAATTACCTGTGGAGATAATGGTATGCATATTCGCTCAATTCTCGCCATTGCGCGTAAAGATGCGCTCGATATCGTCTTAAATAAATCGACGCTGGTTATGCTCCTCACCCCGTTTTTCCTGGCGCTGGTCTTCCTGATGATTAATCTATTACTCAGTAATAGCACGACAAATGTGCTGGTCTACAATCCAGGAAAATCGGGCATCGAACAGGTCGTTGACCGGGCATCCAGCAATACGAAAGTGATCTATGTGAACTCGCCCGACCAGGTAACGGCAGCTTTTGGCCCGAACGGGTCGAAAAAAGACACATCCTACGCAGCAGGATTGATTGTTCCCGACAACTTTGATGCAGACCTGCGGGCGGGACAACATCCTCAGATGACCATCTATATTAACGGCAACAATATGAGCAACCAGCAGAGCGCGTTACTGCTCAGCGCTCTGAACAATTATACGCGCAGCGCGGCCAATCCACAGCCGCCGACCACGATCACACTGGCGACCGTCAACCCACCGGCACCTACCAATCCTTTTCAGAACATCGGCCAGATCTATACGGTAGCCGCGCTGCTCGGCTCACTGCTGATCGGTAGCACTCTCGTGCCTAATCTGTTGGTCGAGGAAAAAGAGAAGAAAACACTGCGTATGTTGATGGTCTCACCCGCTTCGTTTGCCGATGTGATCGCCGCCAAATTGCTGGTAGGACTGGTCTATCAATTCGCGCTGGCGCTGGTAGCGATCGCCATCACGGGCGGCTTCGGTATCGGCGGTCAGATTCCTTTGCTACTATTGTTTATCCTGCTTGGTTCCCTCTTCAGCATCGCGGTAGGTTTGCTGATCGGCAGCATCGTCAACACGACCCACGCGGCAGGGGCATGTGGCGGATCGATGTCATTTCTCTACATCTTGCCCATCTTCTTCGTTGGTCCATTAGCGCAACTGCTGGGCAATAGCCCGGTTACGCAGCTTATCAAAATACTGCCGCCCTACTACATCGCCGACGGGGCCGCGAACGCCGTCACCAACGCCGACGCGCTGACGGCTACGATGGTGGATATAGGCGTAACGATTGCTGTCACCGCGATACTGGTACTGGTTTCCCTGTGGACGCTGCGCCGCCAGGCTGCTGTGGTGAGCGCGATATAGAGAGATATTTGTAGAAGTGGGGACGCAAGCGTCCCCATCGTCCTGTAGGGACAAGGGGCGGGGTTGGGGGGATGCGGGGGCCGTGTGCTTGT
>DASTKD010000531.1:0-3501 GCA_035716135.1 Ktedonobacteraceae bacterium | reverse complement strand
CGGCATGTTGGTAAGCGAAGTTGTGCGCACTCAGGTGGAGCAACTTTTCGCGCGCGAACTGAGCATCTGTCGCCGCGCCCTGCATATTCTCAGCACCCAGATCGCGCGTCCCATACCAGACGAGGAGGCATATAATATCGTCGGAATCCTGCGCCAGGTAGACATTTTTATCCTGGAAGATAAATAAATCGCCAGTGTGCCAGTGTGTAGCACACTTTATGGCATGAATATTGCAGCTTCTTAAAGGTGTACCCATAGAGTGTTGAAATTGGTTTGCGGCTGTAGAGCCATCCGCGAATACGTATCGATGCTCGTGGGGGGAGTTGTCATGTTATATGTGATTATTGTTTGCAGTTGGGGCATGTCAACCAGCTTACTGGTTGAAAGTATGCAGAGTGCAGCTACCGCGATTCATATTACGTTGACCGTTGAGGCTCTAAGCGCAGGAGAGTTCGCTGCCAGGGTTGAGGAGTGCGATGTGGTGTTGATCGCGCCGCAAATTCGCCACCTGCGTAAGAGTATTGAAAAACTGGCCCAATCGGTAGGCAAGCCGGTTGCATTGATCGAGCCGTTTCACTACGCAACCATGAATGGAAAAGCCGTACTGGAGCAGGCGCTTCAACTGCAAGCCAGCGCGCGGGAAGGTACAATATAGGCATGAGCGCGATGATTGAGCGCGGCAGCGACTGGGTCGAACGCTATCTGGTTCCACCGCTTGGCGCGCTGGCGAGCAACATCTTTTTACAGGCCATACGCGATGCATTCATTATTTTTACCTTGCCGTTGATCCTGGCAGGCAGTCTGTTTCTGATCGTCGCCAACCCGCCAATCAAGGCGCTGGCAGACTGGATTGCACCTTACCAATCAGCCATACTGGTACCATTTCAACTGTCATTCGGCTTGATGGCGCTTTTTCTGGCGTTCGGCGTCGCCTACAGCCTGGCACAATACCGCCGCACAGAACCGGTGCAGCCCGCAGTGCTGGCAATGGTGCTGTTCCTGATCGCCTCGGTACCGGTGAGCGATCTGACGAACCTGAAGCTGGGCGATGTGTTACCATACTTTGGTGGCGAGGGTTTGCTCGTCGGTATCTTAATCGGTATTCTGACCACCGAGGTTGTGCGGCGCTTTCGCGGTTCGCGCTTTACCATCCGGTTGCCAAAGAGCGTGCCACCCAACGTCACACGCGCCTTTGAAGCGCTGGTGCCAGCCATCCTGTTGATTACACTGGTATGGAGTATTGAATGGTTCATCAGTTCGCATACCGGCGTGGTGACTGATACCAGTGGTCATAGCAAAGTTCAGCAATTGACCCTGCCCATCCTGCTGATGCGAGCCTTCCAGCCACTGGTGCTGGTGCAGGACAGTTACCCGGCGGCGCTGCTGGAAATCGTCTTGATGATGCTGCTCTGGTCGGTTGGCATTCATGGCATGAATGTGGTGACGGCCATCGCGTTGCCGTTCTGGCTCAGCATACTGTCCGTGAACGCGACGGCGCATGGTCACGGCATTGTGACGGAACCGTTTTTTCATATCTTTGCTCATCTCGGCGGTTCTGGCGCAACCTGGCCCCTGGTGATTTACATGCTGCGCTCCCGTTCAGCGCAGTTACGCACCGTCGGCAAGGTGGCATTAGGCCCGGCAGTGTTTAATATAAATGAACCGGTAACTTTTGGTGTACCGATGGCGCTTAATCCGGTGATGATGATTCCCTTTGTGATGGTGCCGGTTATCATCGTCACCATCAACTATATCGTCTTTGCCGTAGGGCTGGTACATGTGCCGGTCGTATTGCAACCATTTACCGTACCCGTCGGAGTCAGTGGGTTCGTAGCCAGCGGAGGCGACATTAAAGGAAGCTTCTTGCAGTTCTTCGATCTCGGCGTCTCCGCTCTCATATACTACCCGTTCTTCAAAGCCTGGGAACGCATCCTCATCCAACGCGAGGAAGCGGCGGCCCGGCCAGAAGAAAAACCTGAGCGTATCGCGGCAGAGGTTCATTAAAAGGGTACGCCTTTGCCAGTAGCATGAGAAAGGAGTGTGTTCTAGCGAGTTACAGCATGGACGCTTGTTTCAAGCAAGCACTGTTTTTACCGCAATCCATTTTAGTCTTACGATGCACACTTTTCAACGAGGGGATGACAGTGAACGCCCACGAAAGGTGTTACGCAGGAGGACAAGAAAACGATGAAACTATTTGGTCAACGAGGCAAGACATTTGCCTCATTAGTTAGCATTGTCATACTCAGCACGATGCTGCTGGCAGCGTGCGGCAGCTCTAACAGTGGCGGCGGTGGCACCACTGCCAGCGGCAATGGCGGCAAGGGGTGCAAGAAGATTGGCGTACTCCTACCGGAGACGGCCACTTCGGCGCGCTGGGAAGGTCAGGACAAGCCGGACCTGCAGCGCGATATTCCCGCTACGCTACCCGGCGCGACTGTTGACTATTCTAACGCTCAGGGCAGCGCTGACCAGCAACAGACCAACGCTGACGCAGCCCTGACAAAGGGCGACTGCATTCTGGTGGTGGCTGCCAGCGACAGCGTCAAAGCCGCCGCTATTGTAGCCAAAGCGAAGCAAAACAATATACCCGTTATCGCTTATGACCGCCTGATCCAGTCCAACGACCTGGCGTACTATGTCTCGTTCGACGGCGTGGCAGTCGGCAACCTTCAGGGCCAGTATATCGTCGATCACTACAAGGATTTCGTGAAGTCGGGTGTTGGCAATGTAGCGATGATTAATGGCTCGCAAACGGACAACAACGCCATCCTCTTCGCTAAAGGCGCGCACCAGAAGCTTGATCCGCTCTTCCAGAGCGGCGTGCTGAAGAACGTCTACGAGCAGTTCACCCCCGGCTGGGACAACCCGACCGCACAGACCGAGATGCAGGCCGCGCTTACCAAGACCGGCAACAACATCCAGATCGCCTATGTCGCTAACGACGGCATGGCGGGAACGGTAATCGCCGCGTTGAAGCAGCAGCATCTCAACGGGAAAGTACTCGTCACCGGTCAGGACGCCACGGTTGCCGGTTTGCAGAACATCCTGCTGGGCGATCAGACTATGACCGTCTTCAAGGACATCTCGCTCGAGGCCCAGGCGGCTGCCAATGTCGTTGCTGCCATCAGCAATGGCACCAGCACGTCCAGCCTGACCAATGGCGTGACAACGCAAACCACAGGCGGGGCGAATATCCCATCCGTTCTGGAGACGCCGCAGGCCATCGACAAGACCAACGTCATGACGGTAATCACCGCAGGCGGCGCTACCCTCGCTGACGTTTGCCAGGGTTTGCCATCAGGCGCTGGCGGCATCTGTCCGTAACCTTTGTTTCTATTAGTCGTGTATAGCCTCACCTGGCGTCCAATGGACGCCAGGTGAATTCACATCTATCGCTGTCACTTACAAGGTGATATACTTGCATTTAGACTTCTCATCCATTTTATTTTAGATCGTCTTTAGATTGGAGGATCACATGGCCGAAAATATAACTCCTTC
>DASTKD010000530.1:0-9219 GCA_035716135.1 Ktedonobacteraceae bacterium | reverse complement strand
ACGTATCCCGGCGTACAGCGCCTCCAAAGCCGCCGTCTCCAACTTCACGCAGTGGCTCGCTGTCCATATGGCACAGGAGTACAGCCCGGCAATTCGCGTGAATGCCATTGCTCCCGGCTTCTTTCTGACCGAACAGAATCGCTTTCTCATGACCGATGCTGCCAGTGGCGATCCGACCCCGCGCGGCGCATCCATACTCAGCCATACGCCGATGGGCCGATTAGGCTCGCCAGATGATCTCGCGGGTACGCTGCTGTGGCTGGTCAGTCCGGCTTCATCGTTCGTGACCGGTATCGTGGTTCCCGTGGATGGTGGTTTCTCAGCTTATAGCGGTGTCTAAAACAGGAGGAAACACATCATGGTGATTGGAAAAGGTTCAACGACCGCAACACTCAACACAGAGGATGTTCAGGCGCTGCTCGCGCAAGCAGATGAAGAGTTGCTCGCAGGAACCGGACTTGACCCGGCCAACAAGCGCGTCCTGGTGATTATTCCCGATGGGACGCGCACGGCTCCGGTACCCCTGATGTTTCGCCTACTCTATGAGCAATTTGGACGGCGCGCTGCCCAATTCGATTACTTGATTGCTCTGGGAACCCATCCTCCCATGTTGCACGAGGCCATCGACCACCTGGTCGGCGTGACAGCGGTCCCACGAGCCAATGAGGAAGGCTACTATATCAAGACACTCCATGTTGACGACCATGTCGGTGTAACGGCTGCCGAACGCGCGGAGCGCTATCCCAACGTGCGCATCTTCAACCACGACTGGGCTAATCCGCAGGCGCTTCAGACCATTGGTGTCATCTCGCACGCGGAGGCAAGCAAGCTGACCGGTGGGTTACTCACCGATGATGTACCAGTCACGCTCAACCGGATGATCTTCGAGTATGACCTTTTGCTGATCTGTGGGCCGGTCTTTCCCCATGAGGTGGCCGGATTCTCCGGGGGAGCCAAGTATCTCTTTCCTGGCATCGCGGGGCCGGATATTATCAATTTCACCCACTGGCTGGGAGCGCTCCATACCAGTATGCGCACCATCGGCATCAAGGATACCCCTGTGCGGCGCGTCATCACCCAGGCGGCAGGATTTGTGACCCCTCCGCTGCTCTGCCTGGCGATGGTGATGCAAGGCCAGGACCTGCATGGCTTCTACATCGGCTCTCACACGGAAGCCTGGAGCCAGGCTGCGGATCTATCGGCGCAGCTCAACATCATCTACGTGGATCGACCTTTTCAAAAGGTGCTTTCCGCTCCAGCAGAGATGTACGACGATCTATGGACGGCAGCGAAGGCCATGTACAAAACCGAACCGGCGATTGCTGATGGAGGCGAAGTCATTATCTACGCCCCGCATATCACCGAAGTCTCCTACACGCACGGCAAACTGATTGACGAGGTTGGCTACCATGTCCGGGATTATTTCGTCAAGCAGTGGAATCGCTTTCAACACGTGCCGGGGAGTATTCTGGCGCATAGCACGCATGTCAAGGGAACAGGTACCTATGACGTCGCCACCGGCATCGAAACGCCGCGCATCCAGGTCACGCTGGCTACCGGTATCCCGGAGGAACGCTGCCGGCGCATCAACCTGGGCTATGCCGATTACCGGGAAATTCACCCCGAAGCATGGATGGGACGCGAACAGGAGGGTATTCTCTTCGTCCCACACGCCGGCGAGATGCTCTACCGCGCTCATGGTATCTAGAAGGAGATGTTACTCATGATGAATGACAACGCCAGGCGATCCGCCCTCCAACAGCTGGTCGAGGACGATGCCGTCGGTCAGTTGCGGCGGCGTGATGGTCTGATGGCGACACTCGGCAGCGAAGATGGCGTACTCAAACTTGATTGGGTCGAGGGCATAGCACGTCTGCTCGCCGATCCGGCACTCCTGGAGCAGGTAGAAGCAGAGGCGCAAGACATCTGGCAGCGCGGAATACGCCACATCATCTGGTCTGGCATGGGCGGCTCGGTCCTGACGGTGCGCGTCCTGTGCGATCTGGGCTTCTGTCAGAGCAGTGACAAAGATCGGGTGACGATCTACCCGCTAGACAGCACCGACCCGGCAGCGCTCAATGGGATTGTGCGCAAGATAGCAGCAGCCAAAAAGCTGGCATTACCCTCCTGGGAAGAAGCGTCCAATGCCACCTTTTTGCAAGCACTGCTCGATGATGTAATGATGGTCGGGGTAGCGATGGGCATGACCTCGGAGGAGCCAATCACGCACCTGGAATGGTTCACGGCGCTGTTGAAGCAGGCCGGGTTGCGCCCGGCGGAACACCTGCTGGTGATGTCCCTGCCCGGTTCCTATCTTGACCGCTTTGCGAACGCTCAGCAGGCACCGAGCCGCCCCCTGCAACCGGACGGGGGGACAGGAACAGGGGGACGCATGAGCGCTCCGGCAACACGGGTGTTTCTGCTGCCTGCGGCTCTCTACCTGACGACCCATTTCCCAGGTCAACCCGGTCAACTCCGCTCGGTCCTCCAACACGCCTGGGACGAGTATAACCTGGAATTAGCAACGACTCACCCGGCAGAACATCCCTTTGTGCAACTGGCTGCCGCCTTGAGCGCCGCAAGCCTCGATGGTGCATGCCGCTTGCTGCTGAAGATGCCCGCAGGCTGGCAAGCCCTTGTCGCCTGGCTTGAACAATTGATGGAGGAGAGCCTGGGCAAAGGAGGCAAGGGGATCGTGGTCTTTGACGACCAAACCCTGAACCACGCGGCTCCCGGCTATCACCAGGACGGTCTGCTGCATGTACATGTGGTGACTGATGCGACCCACCCGGCGCAAGATCGGCAATATATCCTCTCTCAACCCTACCTTACAGGCAAAGATCCGCAGAACCGATTAGCAGCCCTGGCCGCCAGTTTTCTTGGCTGGCAGTTGAGCATGGCGCTCTATGGCTACCTGCAGCGTATTCATTTCGCGGGTCAGCCCGCGGTCGAGAACTATAAGGCCAGGGCGCGTGCTTTACGAATGCAGCACGAGCCTTTGCAGGTCACATCGACGTGGCGTCCGGCGTTGCACGAGGGCAGCATGACGCTCCTCGCTCCCCAGGGAGCCGCGAGCCAGGATGCCCAATCGCACAACGACTCGCAGCAAGGCGACTCCGCTGCAGCAGCGTTCGTAAGGGCATTGCAAGAAGCTCTTGCAACTGATGGTACACAGAGGCATTCCCAGGAAATATCCCTGGGGTATCTTGACCTGACCGTCAACGGAGAGGCGCAGGCAGGTTTGTTATCCATGCTTGACGAGCATGTGCATACCATCGGAAACACGCTTTCAGGTATTCCCGTGAAACTGCGGCAGGCGCCCGCCGCCTATCATTCAACCGAACAAAGCGAGATGGACGGACCACCATATCTGGTCAGCCTGCGCCTGGTTGCACGAACCTCAGAAGCAAGTCTGCCGGGGAGCTATACCAATACCTTTCTCCATGCCCAGGCGGTGAGCACATGGCAGGCGATGATGGAAGCCGGTCGTCCTTGCTTTTTACTCGTCATCGATGGTTCTCTCCAGGACGCGATGGAGCCACTGTCAACCTTCTTTTCTCACGTGGAGGAAAATCTTCAGCATGCATGAGCAAGGTCAAGGAGAACGCACATGACGCAACACGCCTCTGCTGCAAACGCAAAGCCGGAACCGCCCTATATCCTTGCACTCGATGTTGGAACCTCATCGACGCGTGCATTAGTGTTCGATGCCAGGGGTAGCGCTCTGCCGAATATTCTTTCCCAGCGCACATACAAACTCACACTTTCGAATGAAGGTGAGGTGTCGGTTGATCCTGACTCACTGGTAGCGATCGTGGCACAGACCATCGATGATGTCCTGGCTATGGCTGGCTCCTCGGCAGAACACATCGTTGCTGTAGCCATCGATACCTTCTGGCATGGTCTCATGGGAGTCGATGCAAGCAATCATCCTCTCACCCCGCTGATCCTCTGGGAAGATACACGCCCTTATGGCGCAGCGCTCGAGCTACGCAAACAACTGATTGAAGAAACCATCCATGCGCGCACGGGAGCGCGATTGCATGCCAGCTATTGGCCTGCGAAGCTGCGCTGGCTGGCAATACAAGAACCTGAGGTTTTTTCAAGCGTTTCACAGTGGATATCCTTTGGTGAATACCTGTATCGTTACTTTCTTGGCAGTTCTGTCTGTAGCCTCTCGATGGCTTCCGGTACGGGCATGCTCAATACGCGCGCTCTCGACTGGGATACCGAACTGATGGAAGTACTCGGTGTGCGGCCAGAGCAGTTGCCGCCCCTTAGCGATCTCCATGAGAGTGTGAAAGGGTTAACACCCGAATATGCCTCTGCGTGGCCTGCTTTACGCAGCATTCCCTGGTTTCCTGCAACAGGAGATGGAGCCGCAGCCTGCGTCGGTTCAGGGTGTGCCAGTCTGGAGAACTGGTCCTTAACGATTGGCACATCCAGTGCCATGCGTGTGGTGTTACCCCCCGAACAGGTGATCCCTCCCCTGGGTCTCTGGCTCTACCTGATTGATGCCAACCGGGCGGTGCTTGGTGGCGCGCTCAGCGAAGGGGGCAACTTGTTTGCATGGTTGGACAGGGTCCTCGCTTTACCATCCCTCGCAGAGGTCGAGGACCTGGTGGCAGCAGTGTCACCCGACAGCCATGGCTTAACTGTCCTTCCTTTCATCTCAGGTGAGCGCAGTCTGGGTTGGCACGCAGATGCACGGATGACCATCAGCGGCATCCAGGCACATATCTCCCCTGCTGATCTCTTACGCGCGGGTATGGAAGCGCTAGCCTATCAACTCGATGCGCTCTTCGAGCAAATATGTCGTACTCTACAAACAGAGAAGAAAGTGCCGAAGATTATTGGCAGCGGAGGAGCGTTGCTAAGCTCGGTGACGTTAGGGCATATCGTCGCGGACGCCCTCGGCGTCCCAGTCTATCCCTCCCTTGACCACGAAGCTTCGGCACGCGGTGCAGTGCTGCTTGCCCTGGAAGCCATGGGCATGCTGCCAGATGTGGCGCAGGTTCGTCCTCATCTGGATCAGCCAATCAAGCCGGTTGCCGCGAATCATGCGGTCTACACGAAAGGGGCAGAGCGGCAGCAAAAGCTGTACCAGACACTACTTGAGGGAAGGCCAGGATACTTCCCAAATAGCTCATAACGCCCTCTCGGACTTTGATGAGGCTGAATATGCAGGACCGTACTGCACAGAGTTGTCAAGAAAGGAACACACAATGCAACTTGGAATAATTGGACTGGGCCGCATGGGAGGGTTTATGGCACAGCGGCTGATACGGGGAGGTCATACGATCGTCGGTTACGTCCGTCACGCGGAAACCGTGCAGGCTCTCCTCGCAGAAGGAGCTATCACAGAAGGAGCCTCATCTTTGCCTGACCTCATCAGCAAGCTTTCCACGCCTCGCGCTATCTGGCTGATGGTGCCTGCCGCCTCGGTGGATGCGACGTTGGAAACCATCGTTCCGCATCTCGCACCCGGCGACATCGTCATTGATGGGGGTAATTCCTACTACCACGATGATATCCGGCGCGCTGCCGCCCTCAAGCCTAGAGGTATTCACTATGTCGACGTTGGAACGAGCGGAGGCGTCTGGGGGCTCGAGCGCGGGTACTGTTTGATGATTGGCGGTGAGGAGGAGGTCGTCCAGCATCTCGACCCGATCTTCTCTACCCTGGCTCCTGGCCTCAATGCAGTATCTCGCACACCTGGACGCGAGAAGATCGGGGGGACTGCCGAACAAGGCTACCTGCGCTGCGGACCAATTGGTGCCGGTCACTTCGTCAAGATGGTTCACAACGGCATTGAATACGGCATCATGGTCGCCTACGCGGAGGGCCTGAACATCCTGCATCGCGCGAACATTGGGAAACAGCAACAAGAGATTGATGCCGAAACATCGCCGCTGCAACATCCGGAATACTACCAGTATGATCTCAACCTGCCCGATGTAGCAGAACTCTGGCGTCGAGGCAGCGTGATTGGTTCCTGGTTGTTGGACCTCACTGCCGACGCGCTCCTGAAGAGTCCCGATCTGGGCAATTTCCATGGTCGCGTATCGGACTCTGGAGAAGGACGCTGGACCCTCTCCGCCGCCATCGACGAGTCCGTTCCAGTACCCGTCCTCGGTTCGGCCCTCTTTGAGCGGTTCAGTTCGCGTGGTGAAGCCGATTTCGCCGGCAGGTTGATGTCCGCTATGCGCTTCGAGTTCGGTGGTCACCTGGAAAAAGCTGAATCAATGGGAGGAAACGCCTCATGAATGACCAGACGACCCTCGATCAGCTCTGCATTACTACCATCCGCACACTTTCGATGGATGCGATACAGCAAGCCAACTCCGGTCATCCTGGCACACCGATGGCACTGGCTCCGGTCGTATACTGTTTGTGGCAACGCTTTCTGCGCTTCGACCCCGAAGACCCGATCTGGCCGAACCGCGACCGCTTTGTTCTCTCGAATGGTCACGCTTCAATGCTGCTATATAGCCTGCTCCATCTTGCCGGTGTCAAGGCGGTCAACGCGAAATACGAACACGTTGGTCAGCCCTCTGTGACACTCGACGATATCAAGCGCTTTCGTCAGTTAGATAGCAAATGCCCTGGTCACCCGGAATACCGGTGGACCTCTGGAGTTGAGACAACCACCGGCCCTCTCGGTCAGGGCGTGGCGACAAGCGTTGGCATGGCTATCGCCGGGTGCTGGATGGCCGGGTATTTTAACCGCCCCAGCTTTGAGATGTTCAATTACGACGTTTACGCTCTGTGCGGCGACGGCTGCATGATGGAAGGGATTAGCAACGAGGCTGCCTCGTTGGCCGGTCATCTGAAGCTCTCGAACCTGTGCTGGATTTATGACAACAACCATATCACCATTGAAGGCAATACAGCCCTGGCCTTTACCGATGATGTGGCAACACGCTTCATCGCCTATGGTTGGAATGTGACACGCATTGGTGACGCGAATGATCTGGACATGTTGGCACGAGCTTTTCAAACGTTCAAGGCCACCACAGATCGCCCTACGCTCGTCATCGTTGACAGCCATATCGGCTATGGCTCTCCCCATAAGCAAGATACCAGTGCAGCCCACGGTGAACCGCTTGGCGAAGAGGAGATCCGCTTAACAAAGCAGCGCTATAACTGGCCTCCAGACGCCAGGTTCCTGGTGCCAGACGGAGTGCGTGAGCATTTCCAGGAAGAGATGGGCAAGCGCGGCGCTGAACGACGCGGCGCGTGGTACCAGATGTTTGATGCCTATAAACAGCACTACCCTGAACTGGCCGGTGATCTTGAAAGAATGCAGTATCGTCAGCTTCCAGATGACTGGGATCGTGATGTGCCAACATTCGAGCCTGATCCAAAGGGGCTTGCCAGTCGCGAATCCTCTGGCAAGATACTCAATGCCATCGCCAAAAATGTCCCCTGGCTGATCGGTGGTGCAGCGGATCTGGCACCTTCAACCAAAACGCACCTGACCTTCGAAGGAAGTGGTGATTTTCAAGCAGGAAACTATGCCGGGCGCAACTTCCACTTTGGCGTCCGAGAGCATGCCATGAGCGCAATCATCAATGGGATGGCACTTTCCAAAATCCGGTCTTTCGGCTCCGGGTTCTTGATCTTCAGTGATTACGCACGCCCGGCAATCCGGCTCAGCGCACTCATGGAAATCCCGGTGATCTACATCTGGACGCACGATTCGATCAGCCAGGGTGAAGATGGACCGACTCACCAGCCGGTTGAGCATCTTCTTTCACTGCGAGCTATACCTGGGCTGATCGTCATGCGACCTGCTGATGCGAACGAGGTCGTCCAGGCCTGGAAAGTGATCATGCAAATGCAGCACGAGCCAGCCGTGCTGGCGCTCTCCCGGCAGGCACTGCCTACATTCGATCGCACAAAGTATGGCTCCGCAGCAGGCGTTGCGCATGGGGCCTACGTCATGGCTGACGCCGTTGATGGCAAACCAGATGTCCTGCTCCTTGCTACTGGCAGCGAGGTTTCACTCTGTGTTGCCGCGTATGAACAACTCAAAGCTGAAGGGATAAAAGCTCGCGTCGTCAGTATGCCATCATGGGAATTGTTTGAACGCCAGAGCCAGGAGTACCGCGAGAGCGTCATGCCGCCAGATGTACGCGCGCGCGTCGCAGTAGAAGAGGCATCCACTCTTGGCTGGGCGCAATATGTTGGTCTTCATGGCGCTGTCATTGGCATGCACACGTTCGGGGCATCCGCGCCGCTTCAAATGGTGCAGCGACACTTCCACTTTACACCAGAGCATGTCGTCGCTACGGCCAAAGAACAGATTGCCCGTACGCCGGGCAGTGTCCACCATTGAGCTGTTTCCATAAGAAAAGAAGGGAAAGAGGTTCAAAACGATATGATGGTGAAAGCATTTGGCTTTGTAACAGTCTTTCGCACATTGCCTTCCCGCATCAGTCGGCTCCACGAACTGGCATACAACCTGTGGTGGAGTTGGCATCCAGAGGCTCGTGCGCTCTATAGTAGCCTTGACCCCGACCTGTGGGAACGGGTCAAGCACAATCCTGTTCGCTTGCTCTCTGAGTTGCAGCTGCAGGTACTCGAAAAAGCGTCCCATGACCCTGACTACCTGCAGCGCTATGATAGCATTCTCAATGCATTCGACGAGTACATGCACCCTCGTCCCGGTCAAACCTGGTTCTCTCGCACCTACCCCGAATTGCTCGATCAGACCATTGCCTATTTCTCAGCCGAGTTTGGACTCGATGAATCCCTTCCCATCTACTCCGGTGGACTGGGGATGCTGGCTGGCGATCACGCCAAAGAGGCGAGTGACCTGGGCCTGCCATATGTTGGCATCGGCATGTTGTATGCCGAGGGCTATTTTCAGCAACGTATTACCCGTGACGGCCTGCAAGAGGATTTCTATGATGTCCTCCATTTTTCTGAGGCTCCTGTTCTTCCCGTGTATGACGAGAAAGGGGCTGAGGTGATGATTCGTGTCGATTTACCGGGGCGTCCCGTCTATGCGCGCCTGTGGAAGGTACAGGTGGGACGCATTCCATTGTATTTGATGGATACCGATGTGCCGCATAATAGCGAGGCTGACCGGAAATTGACCGCGCGATTGTACGGCGGAGATCAGGAGACACGCATCTCGCAGGAGATTCTGCTCGGCATCGGTGGTGTGCGTGCTTTGCGAGCGCTCGGCATCTCACCGTCGGCCTGGCATCT
>DASTKD010000529.1:0-2844 GCA_035716135.1 Ktedonobacteraceae bacterium | reverse complement strand
ATCTCGACGACCTGTTCTGTGCGCAAGGGCATTCGTCTGGTGCCTGGGGGTGGTTCTGTCACCATCGGCCCGCGTTTAGAGGTGGGCCATTGAGGAAGCGGTGGAAGTTTGGAACGCTGGAGCGATTTTTCCGGCGCTGCTTCTATGTGTTTTTCTTGAACCATGTGCTTACCCTCCTGAAAATGTGTGTCTGTGCATATTTTAACACGTTCAGGCTATATAGACTGGTACTTCAGGGCCGTTCGTCCCTGTACATTCGCTTACGCTCGTTACATAATGAGGGTAAAGGATATTTTTGTCCTTTTTATGAAATGAACCACAGAAGATTAATTAGTACGTTAGGGAAGGATGCTACATGCGCGTACTCATCACAGGAGCCACCGGATTGCTGGGTGGACACCTGATTAAACAATTGCAGCAGCGCGGAGAGACGATTCGCGCGCTGGTGCTGCCCGTTGAAAATGCGGATAAACTAGTGAAACAGGGGGTTGAGGTGGTGCGAGGGGATATTACCGACGCGAGTACGCTCGCGCCTGCCGTGAAAGATGTCGATCTTATTTTCCACCTGGCGGGTATGATGGGCGTCTGGCGACCACTCTCTGATTATCGCCTCGTGAATGTCAACGGCTCTGAAAACCTGTACATGGTCGCGCAGAAAGCCGGTGTGCGTCGTTTTGTGCATACCAGTTCGCACACGGTGTATGGTCTGGGCTATGGCCGCTTCATGACCGAAAACGATCCACTGCGCCCCGATCCCGATCCATATAGCATCACCAAAGCTGAGGGCGACCGCATGATGCGCCGTTTGATGCTCAACAGCCCGGTGGAAACGGTCATCCTGCGCCCCGGCACATTTTTCGGGCCGGGCGATCGTTTGCATTTCGGACGTATGGCGCAAAAGATGAAGGATGGCAAAGGCGTCATTGTTGGTCGCGGCAACAATCACCTGCCATTCTGCTATGTGACCGACGTAGTTGAGGGCTTCATGCTGGCGGCCTATCACGAGAATGCGCCCGGTAACGTCTACAATATCACCAATGACCGCCCGTTAACGCAGCAAGAGATGTTTGATGCGATCGCGGACGCTGTCGGCGGTACACGCCCGACCCGCCATTTGCCCTACCTGCCCATCTACTACGGCAGCATCGTGGCGGAGAGGGTGGTGGCGCGTGTGACGCGCACCAAACCGGTTGTCACGCAGCTCGGCGCGTTGATGTTTGGCAGCGACAACAAGCACAGCATAGAGAAAGCGCGCCGCGAACTGGGCTTCGAACCACAGGTTGACCTGCGCACCGGTATCAAACTGGCGGCGGAATGGTTCAACGCAGGCGGCATGAACGAAGTGGCCGTCACACAGGCCAGCCAGAACGCGCCCCTGGCCGGAGCCACGCGCTAATAATGGAATAACGAACAATACAAAGCGGTCAATCGGTACGCCGATTGACCGCTTTGTATTGTTCGTTATTCAGCAGTCGTTGAGACTTTCTTTCCGGCTCCCTTGAAGCCGAATTTCTTGATGGTTGTGCGTAGCCAGCCAGCCGTCGGGCCATCGTCAATTTTCTTGCTCGTCTCTACCAGAAACGTCGCCGATTGCGGTCGCGTCGGCAACTGGTTCGATTCGCGCAATGAGGCGAGTTCCGAATAGTGTTGGAAGGCCCAGTACATGTTGACGCGGCACGACTTACAATTTTTAATATCGTCTTCGTTTTCGGCTCCACATTGTGGACAGACTGTCATGGTAATTGCCCCCTTTGTTTTATGAACGCGATGTTATGTATCGCGCCTCTACTAGTCCGTCAAGCTTCATGGCAAGGAAGAGGGTCGGACGCCCACAAGGGGCGTCCCTACATGTCAGGGGACCCCCACCCCTTCACCCCAGGCTTGACAGACTTACTACTTACTACACACTGTCAAATCTATCAAATAAGGCCCATGCGCATCGCTTCGGCTACCGCCTGCGCGCGGTCCGTCACCTGCAATTTGCGGTAAATGTCCTGCATTTTGCGTTTTACGGTCACTTCGCTCCAGAACTGGCGCGCGGCTATCTCTTTGTTGCTGCATCCCTCGGCTGCCAGCCGGATAAGTTCAATTTCGAGATCGGTCAGTCCTGAACGCACGCGCTCTTGCTCTTTGGTGAGCTGTTCATATTCGCTCAGTACGCGCGTAATGGCGCGTGCTTCGCCGATGACGCGCTCGCCCCGGTAGATCGAGCGCAGCGCCTCCAGCAGTTCTTCGGTGGGCAGCGCCTTTTGCAAGTAACCATGCACGCCAATACGCATAGCGCGAAGCAGGTGACTATCATCAGTATACCCTGTCACAATGACAACGCGCGTCTCCGGGCAGGCTCGCTGTAGTTGCTGCGCAATATCAAGCCCATTAGCGTTGCCCAGGAAGATGTCGAGCAAGACAATGTCGGGCTGCAATTGTTTCGCCAGGATGACTACTGCATTGCCTGTTCCCGTCTGACCGGCAACCTCAAAGTCTTCCTGCTCATCAAACACCGCGCATAAGCCGCGCCGGATAAGCTCATGGTCATCAACCACCAGCACACGAATGACGGCCTGCTGCCTGGAAGCGCGGATGGCAAACGTCTCCATCTGCATCGCGCCATCTGGCGTAGACTCTGACTCCTCACGCGCGCTTTCAGACATGGATGCCGGGGTTTGCGAGTCGGCGGCATGTTGAGACGGAAAAAACGCAGATGTCATCTTGACTCCACTACATAATAGGGTTTGGCATATCGTTTTAGCATACAGACCAGCCCAACCATAGAATAAACGCTTTATTTACATATTTTGCTCTACTATACCCCCTCATTAAACACTATTTGACGCCGCATTTCAT
>DASTKD010000528.1:0-2766 GCA_035716135.1 Ktedonobacteraceae bacterium | reverse complement strand
GCCATGCCCGGTTGCGGTCGCCCATGCGTTACGAGCGTAAAAATTCGTCCTCCACCGTATAATCGAAGTCTTTCTCGTTCACTTTGGCGGGGGGATGCGCTCGCTCCCAGGCAACCGTGCGCCGCGTGGCCTCGTCAATATCCACACGCTCGCTATAGCCCAGTTCGCGGCGGATGCGGCTCGAATCGACCACGATATGTTGCGCGGCATTGATGCCCCAGCGCAATGGCTCCGGCAATCGTCCCTGCGATATACGCACGATACTCCCCTGCCATCCGGCGGCTTCGCCGATCTTCTCGACCCACGCGGCCATGCTCAAAGTGATTGGCTCGCAAACGTTGTAGATGCGACCGGCGGCGCGGTCGTCTGTGACGGCCAGCGCGATGGCATCGGCCACGTTCTCCACATAGCCGTGCGACCATTTCCACCCGGCCTCGACCTCGTCCATCAGGATAGCTGGACGCTGGTCATCCATACGTTTGAGGAAAGCAAACATACGATGCTGGTAATCGCCCGGCCCGTAGACCACCGGCAGGCGCAAGACTGTACCGGAGAGATCAGGCTCGCTCATCACGACGCGCTCAATCAATATCTTATCGTAATCGTCGTGCAATTTTTGGGGATCATCCGCCTCCCTGGGTTTTTCGCCGCGATAGGGATAGAAATTCTCGCGCAGGGGAGCATCTTCCGTAATAGGCGATAAATCGACTGGCCCGGATTCTTTGAGATTGACTCGTTCGAAGGCGCGATACACATCCTGGCTGCTGATAGTTACGACGCGCCGCGCGATCCCCTCGAAGGCACGCATAACGTCGCGCCCATCTTGCTCGATGACGGAGATCATATCCAGTACAACATCCGGGCGGACGCTTTGCAGGTTTTCCAGTGGATAATTACGGCGATCTCCCAGTATTTCCTGTACGCCCTTTGGAAGGCTCGTGGTTGTTTTGCCACGATGAAATACCGTCACGTCATGTCCTTGCGCGTGCAAAGATTGCACGACCAATGGCCCCATAAAGTTTGTTCCACCTATGATGAGAATGCGCATTGCGTGTATTCCTTTCAAGTTGCTCATACGAAAATGCGAAGTATTATAGATAACGATACATACTTTCGGTATGGCTTACAATCCCAAAACTATGCTTTCAGCATTGATATTCAAACGAACTATGCTGTGAGCATATTCTTGATAGGAAACAGTTCAGCATCGTCATTCGTGTTTATACAAAGAATAGTTAGAGAGAGAGAAAGGTTGGTCCCGATGTCCCAGAAGCCTCCAACAGAAGAAGTTAAAGAGCATACACAGGCAATTACTAAAGGCGTCAGGGAGGAGTTGACGGAATCGCGTCGCCCCTGGTACCATTTGAGCCACGCAGCGCGCATCTTGCTTATCATTTACGCTGTCCAGCTTTCCCTTTTTGCCCTGCTGGCCTTCTGGGTTCATCTTAATCCGGTCAATCCGATTGATATTACCATCACACGCGAATTTCAGGAGAGTACCGCTTCCTGGCTAAAGACCAGTATGGAGGTGGTCAGCTATGCCGGGAGTACATTTGTGCTGCCTGTACTCGTAATGCTGGCGGCGCTGATCTTCTGGTTTGGTGGGCTGCGTCTGGAGGCTATAGTCACTGTGGCCCTTTCTGTAGTTAGCCTGGGTATAAATCTGGGGGTGAAAATCCTGGTGGAGCGCCCGCGCCCAAACAGTCACTTTGTTGATGTGTTTCAAGCGGCTACCGGGCAGAGCTTTCCCAGCGGGCATGTGATGGCCTACCTGGCCTTCTGGGGACTGCTTTTCTCGTTCGGCATCATTCTCTTCAAAGGGACTCACTGGTGGCGTATCGCGCTGCTCGTGGTATCGGCTCTGTTCGTCGTATTAATCGGGCCGTCGCGCGTCTACCTGGGCGATCATTGGGCCAGTGATGTGCTTGGCTCCTATCTCATCGGTGGCGTCCTGCTCGGTATCACGATCTGGATTTACCTGAAATTAAAGGAACGAGGCATTCTGGAGACAGAAGATGCTCGCAATCGGTCCCTGACTTCAAAACGGTTCCGCTCTTTCAACAGGAAGTAAGCCAGAAGCGACACCCCTGGCTTTGTGATATTGACATCATCCTATGGTCACTCTACAATGTGGACAGGCGATAATCGCCTGTCCATTAAGATTGTTCGTGATGAAGGAATGGTCATGCCTCGTTGCCAGAATCCCCGTTGCCGCGCTGACTACCCGCCCGGTACGTTCAAGTGCAGCAACCCGTTTTGCCAGTGCCTGTTGCCCGAAGCGTTGATTGCCGGTCGCTACCGCATTGAAACGTTAATCGGTCTGGGAGGCATGGGAGCGGTCTATCGAGCCAGCGATACCTTCGATCTCCAGCAGGTGGCTCTCAAGGTTATTTCGACGACCAATAAGAACGTGGACGAGGTAACGGCGGTTGAGCGTTTCCGGCGTGAGGCGCGTTACGCTCATCAGCTTGAACATAAAAATATTGTGTCTGTCCTGAACTTTGGGCAGGATGGTTCTCTGCTCTACCTGGTGATGCCCCTGATTACCGGCGGCACGTTGAAAGGTCTCTTGAAAGCGGAGCAGCCGTTACCACTGGACATGACGCGGCGCTACATCAACGAACTGGCCGACGCCATCGACACCATTCACACGCACCCGCAGCGCATCATTCACCGCGACATCAAGCCATCCAATCTGCTCATCAATCAGAGCGATGGACGGCTGATGATTACGGATTTTGGCATCGCGCGCGCCATGCAAAAAGA
>DASTKD010000527.1:0-11168 GCA_035716135.1 Ktedonobacteraceae bacterium | reverse complement strand
GCTATGGCTCAGAGCGTATTCGCGGGCATGGTATCCCCGAAGCAATCGAGGCGATCCTCATCAATGGTAGCAAGGTAGAGCCAAAAGTGGCTTTTTGGAAGCCACTGTCTTCCGCTCTCTCGATAGGCACCGGTGGTCCTTTTGGCGCGGAAGGTCCCATTATCATGACTGGAGGCGCGATCGGCTCGTTGATCGCGCAATTTTTTCACCTTTCCAGCGCCGAACGCAAGACGCTGCTGGTGGCGGGGGCGGTCGGCGGCATGTCCGCAACCTTTGCATCACCGGTAGCCGCTGTCTTACTGGGGGTCGAACTTCTGCTATTTGAGTGGAAGCCGCGCAGCCTGGTACCGGTAGCTCTGGCAAGCGCGACCGCGCTTGTTGTGCGGCGTTACATCATTGGCCTGGGGCCGCTCTTTCCGGTTGTGCCACATACAGCATTCATAGGGCCGGTTGGTGTACTCGGTTGCGTACTGGTAGGTCTGCTGGCAGGCGGGCTTTCAGCATTACTCACAGTGATGGTCTACGCCAGTGAAGACGCCTTTCGACTTTTGCCTATCCACTGGATGTGGTGGCCGGCCATCGGTGGCCTGGTCATTGGCATTGGCGGTTTGATCTTTCCCCAGGCTCTGGGTGTAGGATATGATACGATTGGCGCGATGCTCCAGGGTCATTTAACGGCCCAGGTCATCCTGGGTGTCTTGCTGGTGAAGTCGGTCATCTGGTCGGTATCACTGGGTTCTGGCACTTCTGGGGGGGTACTCGCACCACTCTTGATGATGGGCGGCGCGTTGGGCGGGTTGGAAGCGCTATTCTTGCCAAACCTCGGCGCGGGCTTCTGGGAGATGGTCAGCATGGGCGCTATTCTGGGTGGCACGATGCGCTCGCCATTTACTGGCATTATCTTCGTTCTGGAACTCACCCACGATGTCAACATGCTCTTGCCATTGCTGATCGCCTGTGTGATTGCGCATGGTTTCACGGTCCTCATCATGCGCCGCTCCATCCTGACAGAGAAGGTCAGCCGGCGTGGCTACCATCTAAGCCGCGAGTATGCTGTTGATCCGCTCGAGATCATCTTCGTGCGCGAGGCTATGCGTACCAATATCGTTGCTTTATCTGATAAGATTTCACGGCCAGAACTGGCTCGCATATTCTCATCCAATCACGAACAGCAGGGTTCGCAGGTTCAACGGCTCTACCCGGTATTAGATGCTGAGAAACACCTCAAAGGTGTGGTCACTCGCAAGGACTTACAGCATCTTCAAAATGATATTGTTCACGAGTCTGCGGGGAATGGGAAGGACGGCAATAATGGGGCCGAGGTAAATGGCAGCGGTGAGAGCAACTCCCAGGAATTGATGCCACTGCAATTATTGTATACCAAACCTGTCGTTGCCTACCCGGACGAACCGCTGCGCTCAGTAGTGTATCGTATGGCCGAGACAAGCTTCACCCGCCTGCCCGTCGTTGAGCGCGACGACCCACGTAAACTGGTGGGTATGATTTCGCTGAACGACCTGCTAAAAGCCAGGGTGCGCAGTTTGGAAGAGGAGAGACACCGCGAGCGTGTGCTGCGCCTGCGTCTGGTTATGCCAGGGCGCGCGAATAATACTACGAACAATACCGAGGATACCGAGGAGAAAATCAAACCATAAGGAACGGGAGCGGCGCTGCTCACTCTCGCAGCGCCGCCTCGAACTGCGGCCTGTCCAGTTGCTCACATTGTAAGAGCATTTCAGCCAGCTTTGTAAGCTGCCTGTGATGTTCGGTCAGCAAGGCGCAGGCCGTTGCTCGTCCCTCGGCCAGAATATGCTGCACCTCGCTGTCGATCAATGTCGCCATATCCGGGCTACTTGCGTAACGCGCCGTAGATACGCTTAATTGAGTAGAGGGATGCGAAACCTGGCGATAATCCGCGAAGACGACACCTACCTGCCTGCTCATGCCCCAATGCGTTACCATGCGCCAGGCCAGGGCTGTGATAGTCTGTAGATCATCTTCGGCTCCCGTCGTGATTCTCTCCGGTCCAAAGGTGAGTTCTTCGGCAATGCGACCCCCCAGACCAACAGCGATACGTGCCATTAAAGATGCGCGGCTGTAGTTGTAGCGATCTTCCTGCGCGACAAACTGCGTCACTCCCAGGCGCTGACCATGCGGCAGAATAGAAATGCGGCTCACGGCGTCTGCTTCAGGCAGGTAGTGGGCGACAAGCGCGTGACCGCTTTCATGGTAAGCGATGATGCGCTGTTCCGCTTTGCTCATCACGAGTGTTCGCTGCGCCCCTAGCTGGATGCGAACCAACGCCCACTCAAAACATTCCAGTGTGACATCGCTCAAATTATTACGCGCGGCATAGAGCGCGGCCTCATTCACAAGGTTAGCGAGGTCCGCCCCGCTCATGCCCGTCGTCAGACAAGCCAGATCATCCAGGTGTACACTGCCATTCAGAGGGATATGGCGAGTATGTACACGCAGGATCGCTTCTCGCCCGCGACGGTCTGGCAGTGAAACGGTGAGCTGGCGGTCAAAGCGACCGGGACGCAGCAGCGCCGCGTCAAGTATATCGACGCGATTGGTAGCTGCCAGCACGATGACGACATTACGGCTATCGAACCCATCAAGCTCAACGAGTAACTGGTTCAGCGTTTGATCGCGTTCCCCCGAATCGTTCAAGCGCACTGTACGTTTGCGCCCTACCGCATCAATTTCATCGATAAAGACGACGCAGGGCGCGGCCTGGCGCGCCTGTTGAAAAAGGCTACGCACGCGGCTGGCCCCTACGCCCACAAACATCTCTACGAACTCGGACGCGCTCAT
The DNA here is from genome assembly GCA_035716135.1 of Ktedonobacteraceae bacterium. Classification (GTDB taxonomy): domain Bacteria; phylum Chloroflexota; class Ktedonobacteria; order Ktedonobacterales; family Ktedonobacteraceae; genus CF-113. The sequence continues at coordinate 8,351 of DASTKD010000527.1, read as the reverse complement.
ATGAAAGAAAGGCACATTAGCCTCGCCTGCAACCGCCTTAGCCAGCAGCGTTTTGCCGGTTCCGGGAGAACCAACTAACAATATGCCACGCGGAATATGCGCTCCCAAACTTTGAAAGCGTTCGGGCCTGCGCAAAAACTGCACAACCTCTTCTAACTCGACACGCACCTCATCGATACCTGCAACATCAGCAAACGTCACCGGAGATGTGGGATGTTCTACAGACACAGCCGTCTTTTCGGTCAGACCCGGCATTTCAGTTCCAGATTGACTGTCCTGGAAAGTATGCTCGAAACGATGCGCATGGCTCTTTAGAAATTTGGAAGCTTGATCGTCATTTGAACTGAGAGTGATCTTATTCGCAGGTCGCTTAAACATGAGAATAAGCAAAAGCAGGATCATTGGTGCCAGTCCACCGAGAAGAAACACCGGGTTAACGGATTGCCCAACAGGAAGTGTCTTGACGATAACTTTGTGGCTCAGAAGCATTGGCATAAGCGCAGTATAACTTCTCGCCGGATTGTGAGTATACACTGTGCAAGATGGATCGGGAGGGGGCGCAGGCGTCATGGATGCGAATGGATAGGTATTAGTCACTACTGGCGCGATGATGCAAGCCTGACCTCTAGAATTATGCGCAAGCGTTCCGGTCAAATTGTTACCCTGAGCGGTAACTACCTGCATATTGCCGGCTTTGACCTGATCTAAGAAAACGCTGTATTTAACAGCAGTAACACCTTGAGGCGTATTATTTGTTAGAGGAACCGGCAAGCGGAAGGCAATTCCAAAAAGGAGGGTCAACAGGGCAATCAGCAGAACACTTGTTGAAATGTTGCGTCTATACACTCTGAAAAATTTTAGAATTGTAGAGGTGCGAGTACGCGAATGTTTATGTCGCCCCTGGCGTACCAGGCTCAATCGGCGACTGTTCTTCTTATCCATAGTTTCACCTGAGTAAATGGGATACACATGGGAGCGAGCAAGTCTGGCTGGCCGCTCGTTCTCATTTCCCAGGCATGGAAGATGTTCTTCTGCTGTGGTTTGTGTACGAACTGCCGGTAGCCACATCGTCGTGACAACCTGCAGCGGAGTTGGCGCAAAGTACTATAACCACAGCAGAATAATATCGTATCACGATATAATTTATGGTAGCACAAGAAAATACACCTGTCAAGATTTGCGTGACAGTTTCATTTTGTATCATTATTCCCCATTATGTTACAATTGCCTCGTTAAAATAAGCGGATGAGTTGTGATGTTATGCTGAGGACAACATGCTACAATCATACATACGCCGTCATCGCCGGTTGACTATTGCCGGCATTATCCTGGCACCTACAATCTTGCTGCTTGTACTTATAGCAGTGCGCGTCATTCCTTTACCGGGGCAGGGGGAAGCGGCTATTTTTGGCACACCTGCGAATCCTTTCCGGCAACCATTGCAACTGAGTCATGATCTCTATACCAATGCGGATAGCCAGCATTCTACCGAGCTAGAACCGGATAGCTATAGCTACGGTTCCACTATCGTGACCGCGTTTCAGGCGGGTCGCTTTGCCAATGGGGGCAGTTCAAATACCGGCTGGGCCACATCCACCGACGGCGGCCAGACCTGGAAGAGCGGCTTTTTACCTGGCACAACCCAATTCGCGGGTGGCCCCTACACCCGTGTTAGCGACCCCGCCGTAGCCTACGATAGCAAGCATCATACCTGGATGATTTCTGCGCTGGCCGAAGTTGGGAATGGTCCGACGCTGGCAACGCACACCGTAATCGTCAGCCTCTCGACCGATGGCGGTCTGACGTGGAGCAAGCCCTACAAAGTGGTAGATGGCGGCAGCACCTACTATGACAAAGACTGGATCACCTGCGACACAAGCTCCACCAGCCCATACTCTGGCAGTTGTTATATCGAATGGGACAATGATGATAAGGGGGGCCTGATCCTCATGAGCACCTCAAAAGATGGAGGGCTTACCTGGAGCAAGCCGCAAACAACGGCTGACTCGGTACTCGGATTGGGCGGTCAACCACTGGTACAGCCCAACGGAACGGTCATTGTTCCAATTGCCGGATACGGCAATATGAGCCTACGCTCTTTCATTTCTAAAGATGGCGGGCAAACATGGAGCAAGGCCGCGCTCATCGCCAACATTAACGGCAATGTGCTGCCATCGGCGCAAATTGACGGCGCGGGTAAAGTCTACCTCGTATGGGTAGATTGTCAGTTCGAGAAGAATTGCAACGCCACTGGCGGCGGCGAGGACGCCGTGCTACAGCCTGGGGAAGCGCGCGAGGACGACCTTGTAATGTCTACCACCATCGACGGATTGCATTGGACGCAGCCGCAACTGATCCCGGTTGATCCTCCGGGCAGCGGTATCGATCACCTCATTCCCGGCATCGGTGTGGATAGAAGCACATCGGGGGCGACGGCTCGCCTGGCCCTGGCCTTCTACTACCACCCGGCCAATTGCGATAGCACCTGTCCCTACTCGGTAGGCTTTGTGTCCTCAAACGATGGAGGAGCGCATTGGACGCCAAAGATTACGCTGGCCGGGCCGATGGACCTCTCATGGCTGCCCGTTGGCAGAAACAAAGTAGGCGACTATATCTCGACCTCATTCTGTGGTAATCTTGCTTTTCCAGTCTTCTCCATTGCCCTCGCGCCCGATCATGGGCAGATGAACGAAGCCATCTATACCATAAGTGGCGGATTGAGCGTGTAGTTTTCCGGGGGCCAGGGCTTTCACCGGGAGATTTGTGAGGAAAGGGGCGACCAGGTGGGAGCTGTCATTCTGAGCGCAGCGAAGAATCTCTCGTTGGCACAGCGCAGATCCTTCGCTACGCTCAGGATGACAGCGAACGGACTCCTTTCTTCGCCAGCCTACCCGTGTAAGTACCGCGAAGGTTGCCCTGATAAACGTGGTACATTGGCGCAACATTACGCGCTGCGCGTGTGCGCCCAGAACTCCAGCAAGTCGCTTTTGGTAACGATGCCCTCCAATTGATCGTCGTGCATTACCGCGACGGCGGACTGGCCCGAGCTGAAAAGCGTATAGGCTTCATGTGCCAGGGCATCGGCCTGTAATACGCGGAAAGGCGGGCCTTGCAGGTCTCCCACCACCATTGATGTCAACGGTTCTCCGCTGGCAAGGTGGCGCAACAACAGGTTTTCGGTCAGGCTGCCAACCATACGCCCGCGCTCCATGACAGGGGTCTGGCTAATACCGTAGCGGCGCAGCAGTTCTACCGCGTCGGCTATCGAGTCGGTTGGAGTCACACTGACCACCATTGGCATCGTGCGCGAATGGGTGCGGCGATAGGTAAGCACATCATGCAGGGTTGGCTGGCTAGTCTCCGCCTGCACCAGCAGGTTATTTTCGCGCATCCAGGTATCGTTGAATTGCTTGCTCAGGTAGCCACGCCCGGTATCGGGGATCAAAACGACGATCACATCGTTAGCCGTCAGGCGACGCGCATAGATGAGCGCCGCGCCAAGCGCGGTGCCAGCCGAGCCGCCTGCCAGGATGCCTTCCTCGCGCGCGAGGCGGCGCGCCCAGTAGAACGAGGTGCGATCATCGATACGAATGACCTCGTCAACCACCGAGGAATCGTAATTTTTGGGGAAGAGTTCCATACCGATTCCCTCGACTTTATACGGGCCGGGAGTATCGCCCGAATAGACCGAGCCGGGCGGGTCCGCGCCAATAATTTTTACGTTGGGATTCTGCTCCTTCAGATAGCGGGCGGTGCCTGAGATGGTGCCTCCAGTACCGATACCTGCCACGAACGCGCTGATACGCCCGGCGGTGTCGCGCCAAATTTCTGGGCCGGTCGTGGCATAGTGGGTGGCAGGGTTAGCGGGATTGGAGTATTGATCGGGACAACACGCTCCAGGAATCTCATCGGCCAGCCGGTGCGCCACATTCTTGTAATGTTCAGGAGAATCATGCGTCACGCTGCCGGGGCAAATTACCACTTCCGCGCCATATGCACGCAACAGGCTACGCTTCTCTTCGCTCACCTTATCGGTCATGACGAAGATACAATGATAGCCCTTGATGGCGGCTGCAATCGCCAGCCCATGACCCGTATTGCCACTGGTAGGTTCAACAATCGTTCCGCCTGGACGCAATAAACCAAGCTGCTCGCAATATTCGATCATAGCTGGCCCGATGCGATCTTTCACACTGCCACCAGGATTAAACATCTCCATCTTTGCCAGGATCAAAGGCTGAACATCGCTGGCAATGCGATTGAGCCGCATCAACGGTGTATTGCCGATAGCATCGAGCATGTTGTGCAAATAGCGCATTTCTCCGTCAGGAGCATCTGGTGTATCCATCTGTCATTTATCCTTGTAATTCAGTCGTTCGTGTACGGCCACACTGCCGCACACTATAACGGCATCAGTATAACACGAAGCTCCTGATATTGTGAACTTTGATTGAGATAATGCTTCACCTTATCGTTCAACTAAGCAGAATACCATATATTTCACGATCAATGGATTTGAAAGGGAATACGAAGAATGTCTAATACGGCGCTGCCTTCCACAAAGGGCATCGCTACGTCGCATTGACCAGCACGATTTGAATCTGATCTACGGAGGCTGGCAAATGATCGGTGCCAAAGGGGAGTCGTATCTGCGCATCTGTCACGCCCGGCTGCGTGGTAATGAACGCTCGCGCTAATTGAGGGGTTGCGCCCTTGATGGATTGCCGCCACAGGTTGGTTTGTTGCGGTGTAATCTGGTAGAACCACAGCCCATGCACAGAAATGCTGAGATAGACCACACCGTTTTTCTCCTGCGACGTAATGACAGGAGTAGCGACGACAAGAGGATCTTTTAGCGAGTAGCTAGCACCCAGGCTTTGCACAGCCTTTTCACCCAGCAACTGCTGCGCCACCTGGCGCGCCGATTGCGTATTGTACACGGTCACGCTCGCAGTGACACTCACCTGTACAGTAACGGTATTAGCTCGCGCGCCAACCGGCTGACTCGACGATGTTTGAACGGTAAAAGAGGGCGACGCTGCTTTTACTTCGTTGGCTGCTATCTGGCTCTGAATTTTTTGTAGCACCTGTTTCTCCAGACCAGGAATCAGGGCATTACTCGCGCCATCCAGATCAGCTTGCGTAACGATATGCGTGTTGCGCGAGTCTGTGCCACCGCTAAAGGGCTGGGGATTGCTCACGACCACCTGGTTATTACAACAGGTGGTCGTAAGCGCGCCGGAGGCGATATTTCCGGCTATGCCGGGGGCGGCGGCGACCGCAGTAGCGGAGGCCGTGCCGTCCGCGCCATCGCTTCTGGGCGGGATGTTGACCGATTGCGTAAGCATAACCTGCACGCCGTCGCTTGCCATGAATGGCATACCACTTTGCAAAGAGAAGCTCTGATGGCTGCTGTTATCAAAGAAAAGCGTTCCGTTGGCCTGCTTGCCAGGTATGGTCAGGATACCGCTCGTAGGCGTGGCGCGGCTGCCGCTCGCGTTAGCGGTTAGCAGGCGATCAGGAATGGCGCGTATAGCAAGATCAGGCTGCGCGACCTGTGGCGAGGCCATCAGCAAATAGGTATCTTGCACCGTCTGGCTTTTAATGGTGACAGTTACCGTCGCAACCGGCGATGCGCCAACCAGGGGAAAACCGACCGGGAAAAGGCTAAACCCCAACACGCGCGGCAATACCAGCACGAGCAGCAAGACTACAGGAACCAGCGTGGCTCCCACGACCGCCAGGGCGAAACGCCTGTTTTTGTGGCGTTTTGCCCCGCCGGGTCGCGGGCGCACAGGCGGCGCGAAAGGTTTCACGGCACGTGGGCGACGTTTGAGCGTAGCGGGTAAAGGCTGAACGCGCTGTTCGGGAGGTGATAAAGGGATAGACATGCGACGCGGCGGCGCAGGCGACTGTGGTGGAGGTAGCTCCGTATCGATCTCAGGATCGTCTTCAGTGACGCGCGCCAGTGGACCCTCGACAGCTGCCGAGAATGCCGCGCGCATCTCGTCCACGCTGGCAAAGCGCTGTTCAGGACGCTTCGCCATCGCCTTGCGCACCACTTCTCCCAGTTCTAGCGGCACCGAGGCGTCGCGCTCGCAAGGCGATGGCACCGGCGAGTAGAGATGCATTTTGACGACCTTCACATCATCGGGATCATCAAAAGGAAGTTCGCCCGTCAACATCTGGTAGAGCAACACACCCAGCGCATAAATATCGGTGGCGGGCGTTACGATGCCGCGCGTCTGCTCCGGGGCCATATAATGCGGTGTGCCGGGTACCTGGTCGAGCGGAATAGGTTTACCCGTTTCTTCCAGTTCAAGGTTCTTCGACGTGCGCACCAGGCCAAAATCGGCCAGATATACGTAGGGCGCGCCACCCCGGCGCGCATCGAGCAGCACATTAGAAGATTTAATATCGCGGTGGATCAATCCCTCTTCGTGCGCGTATTCCACGGCATCCAACAATTGCAGGTAGATAGCGGCGATCTCTTGCAGCGTGGGCAGTTCGCGGCGCAGGTAACTGGTCAGAGTGCCGCCCTCGATAAAGGGCATCACAAGGTAGAGCATCCCGGCCTGCTCGCCGAACTCGATCAATTGTAAGATATGAGGGTGCTGCAAACGGGCAATGGTGCGAGCTTCGCGCGCGAAGCGACGGCGCATCTCGCGGTCGGCGGCATAGCTGCCAAGTATCACCTTAATTGCTACGCGCCGTCCGAACGCAGTACGCTGCCTTCCCTCGTAGACTGCTCCCATGCCGCCTACGCGAATGCGCCGGATGACATCATAATTGCCAAGTTGCGTACCCTCTAAGGTCTGCATTATGCGCGTCTATCCTTCTCTAACTGCCGCCCAGCACGACGGTGGGAGTTGTCGGTGGCCCACCGCCTAGACCCGATGTGGGTGTAATAGCTGGCGTGCTAGCTGGAGTCGTACTCGACGTGGGAGTAGGAGAACCGCTTCCAGGCGTCGGCGATCCACTGGCGCCCGGAATCTTTACAACATTGATGGTAATGTTAGCCGCGTCCGGCATCGTCGTCCCGCTGGAAATCTTGATTTCCGCGCTTTTGACGCCCGGTGTCTGCTGCACATCGGCCAGCGCCTTGCTTTCAGGCTCTTTGGCGATTTTATTTTTGATTGAGTTGAGGATGGCGTCAGTGAATTGATAGACCCAGACACCCTGAGCAGCTACTTCCAACGAAATCGTTTTGGCATTGACAACCGTAGCCGAGGTCACATTCGTCACCACATTGCCGACCAACGCATAACCCGCGCCAGGATTCTTGGCCGCCTCCGCCTTCAGAGCCGTCGTCGCCACATCCAGCGCCGCCTTCTGGTCGTAGACCTCCTCCGTGCAAGTCACCGTTCCCTTGACTGTCACGCTCTTCGCTTGATCGCCCACGTTATGATCGGCGGTAATAGTGTTGGGCTTGCACTGGAGCGACTTGTTCACCACCTGCTCGCCAGCCCGCACCTGCTGCTGCAAGGAGGTCTGAGCCGCCGGTGTTAAGCTAGAGATGAGCTTGTTCGTGGCAGAGGTAATGTCATTCTGCGTGATAATCGAATTGGGGACCGGGTCCCGCCCACCACCAAAAGTGTCATTGCGCACTCTGATATTGCTGTCATTGCAGCAAGAACCATTAATATCCAGAGCGGGAATATCCCCGTTCCGGCCTTGATTCACTGCCGTTCCTTGCACATTGACAGAACCAAAGGGCAGAAAGAATGAGCCAAATGAGATGGGTACTCCACTTGCTCCGATCAGAGTGCCTCCTGAAATCTGCACCCCATTGCCTATATTGGCAAATGTCAGCGTACCTGTTGCATTCGCCCCTGCAATCGACCCCGTCGCATCCGCTGAGCCAGCGCCAGAAGGGGATGTGTAGCTCAAGATCCGCGCCTGCACCTGCTGAGCTTTGGGATCGGGCGTTCCTGTTACAGCCGTGATGACGAATTTGTCAGAGACTTTTTGGAAGTCGGGCGTGATCGTGACAGTAGCGGTTACGGTCGTGCCGGTGATGTGACCTACGAGGCCCTGTCCCATCGGCGACGCGAAAGCGATACCTGCCAGCAACAGCAGGGTAAGTACTACTAGCAAGATGGCAAGCAACCGGCGCGTTGAGCGACGTTGCGGCCCGCCACCACCTCCGCCACCTGCATTCCCTCTGGTGGGAGGCAATCCGCCTCCAGCGACGGGCGCTTGCCCGGTCGCGGCGAATGCCGCCACCGACGCTGCTCCAATACCAACAGCAGCGCGTTTGCCAGTGTTTCCACTTCTCACAGGTGGTGATGCTGCCCCTTTCGCTCCTAGTGTGCCAGTGGCGGGCAGTTTGGCGGTTATCCTGGGCTGCG
>DASTKD010000526.1:0-4625 GCA_035716135.1 Ktedonobacteraceae bacterium | reverse complement strand
GTAGTCGGCGTGGCCGGGGCAATCCACATGGGCGTAGTGGCGCTTCTCGGTCTCGTACTCCACGTGCGCGATGGCGATGGTGATGCCCCGCTCGCGCTCCTCGGGCGCTTTGTCGATCTGGTCAAAAGCCACGTATTTGTTGCTGGCCGAGGCTTTCGCCAACACTTTGGTGATGGCGGCCGTCAGCGTCGTTTTGCCGTGGTCGATGTGGCCGATCGTTCCCACGTTCACATGCGGTTTCGTTCGCTCAAACTTCTTCTTTGCCATGAGTAAATCTCATCCTCCGTAGTGTTCAGTGCATATGTGCGTCAGGGCTGCACCTTTGCGATAACACCTTGTTAATTTCGTAGACTGGCAACCCCTGTTGGTTGCCTTTGCAATTCAAAAAAGACCACATTGTCATTGCAGGTACCTTGCCCCGGTCGGCCTCTTCCCTGACCTCGGCTCCGAGCGCATGGTATAGATGCAACTTTTACCTTGTCGCTTTCGCCACAATGGTTTCAGCGATGTTTTTGGGTACAGGATCGTAATGCGAAAATTCCATCGAGTAGCTAGCGCGCCCGCTAGTCATTGAACGTAGTTCGTTCACATAGCCGAACATTTCGGCGAGGGGAACATGACCACGCACTACAACCATCGTCCCACGATTGTCCATGCCCATAATCGTTCCACGGCGGCGATTGAGGTCGCCAATGACATCGCCGTAGAACTCTTCAGAGGTTGTCACCTCCACCAGCATCACAGGTTCGAGTATAACGGGAGCCGCTTTGCGCGCTGCCTCTTTGATCGCCAGCGAACCGGCGGTCTTAAAGGCCATTTCGTTCGAGTCTACTTCGTGGTATGAACCGTCGTAAAGAGTGGCGATTACGTCAATCATGGGGTATCCAGCGATGATGCCGTTCTCCAATGTTTCACGAATGCCATTCTCAACAGGTTTGATATATTCTTTAGGAACGGTGCCGCCCACAATGGCATTGACGAATTCAAAGCCCTTGCCGCGTTCGTTCGGTTTGACGCGAATCCACACGTCACCGTACTGTCCATGACCGCCCGTCTGGCGGACGTGCTTGCCCTGCGCCTGCGCGTCGCGTGTAATCGTTTCGCGGTAGGCGACCTGCGGGCGTCCCACATTGGCCTCTACCTTGAATTCGCGGAACATGCGATCAACGATGACTTCCAGGTGCAACTCACCCATACCAGCGATAATGGTCTGCCCGCTATCCAGGTCGGTATGCGTCTGGAACGTGGGGTCTTCTTCGGCCAGCTTATTGAGCGCAATCGCCATTTTATCCTGGTCCGCGCGAGTTTTAGGCTCAATCGCAATCTCAATAACCGGCTGCGGGAAGGTGATCGACTCCAGCACAATCGGGTGCGCGGCATCACAGAGCGTATCGCCCGTGAAGGTATTGCGCAGACCCACAGCGGCGCAGATGTCGCCGGCGCGTATCTCTTCGATATCTTCGCGGTGGTTGGCGTGCATTCGCAGCAGGCGTCCGATGCGTTCGGACTTATCCTTCGTACTGTTCTCGACCGCCGCGCCCTTGGTCAGCGTACCCGAATAGACACGCATGTAGGCAAGGCGTCCCACGAACGGGTCCGATACGATCTTGGAGACCAACGCGCTAAATGGCGCGTTGTCGCTCGCTTCGCGCGTCACAATTTCGCCGTTGTTGGGGTCAATACCGGTTGTGGGGGGAATATCGAGAGGAGAGGGAAGGTAATCAATCACGGCGTCAAGCATGGCCTGCACACCTTTGTTTTTGAGCGCCGTGCCACACAGCACCGGCACAAGCGTACCGGCAATGGTTGCTCTGCGGAGAGCCGCCATAATCTCCTCTTTGCTGATCTCCTCGCCTTCGAGGTATTTGAGAGTAAGTTCTTCGTCCGTCTCGGCCACCCGCTCGATCAACTGATCGTGGTACCGGGTGAACTCGGCTTCCATGCTGGTAGGCACTTCGGTATGATCGGATTTGGTTCCCAGGTCATCGGTGAAGATGACGGCTTCTTGCTGTATAAGATCGATAAAGCCTTTGAAACTGCTTTCCTGTCCCACAGGAATCTGTATCGGTACGGGGATTGCCCCCAGGCGTTCACGAATCATATCCACTGTACGCCAGAAGTCTGCGCCGGTGCGGTCCATCTTATTGACAAAACAGATACGGGGAACGTTATACTTATTCGCCTGACGCCAGACTGTTTCTGATTGAGGCTCGACTCCGGCCACCGCATCAAAGACGACGACGCCGCCATCCAGCACACGCAAAGAGCGCTCGACCTCTACCGTGAAATCGACGTGGCCGGGCGTGTCAATGATGTTGATGCGATGATCCTGCCAGAAACAGGTCGTGGCGGCTGACGTAATCGTAATGCCGCGCTCCTGCTCCTGTGGCATCCAGTCCATCGTAGCGGCCCCTTCATGCACTTCACCCATGCGGTGAATTTTGCGCGTGTAGAAGAGAATGCGCTCGGTGGTGGTCGTTTTACCAGCATCAATATGAGCGATAATTCCTATATTTCGGGTTTTTTCCAGTGGAAATTCTCTAGACATGTCCCTTGTTACCAACGATAATGAGCGAAGGCTTTGTTAGACTCCGCCATTTTATGGGTTTCCTCTCGTTTTTTAATGGTTGCGCCCTGCCCTGCGGCGGCGTCCATCAGTTCACTTGCCAGTTTTTCAGACATCGATCTACCTGTGCGGCCTCGGGCCGAGCGAATCAGCCAGCGCATCGCCAGAGCATTGCCACGATCGCGGCGAATATCTACTGGCACCTGGTAGGTTGAACCACCCACGCGGCGCGGCTTGACCTCAAGCGTGGGGGTGGCGTTCTTCAGCGCCTGCTCGAACACATCCAGCGGGGCGCGTTTCTGCCTGGTCTCGATAGCGTCAAACGCATCGTAGATGATGCGCTCTGCCAGGCTGCGCTTGCCATCCAGCATCAGCTTCCCAATGAAGCGAGCTACATTGCGGCTCTTAAATTTCGCGTCCGGCACTTCCGGCCGGCGCACCGCTCGTTTTCGTCTTGGCATCGTATGCCTCCTCATCAACTGACTGGTTGTATCGTCTTCGTCTGTCGTAAACACCACAAAAGGCGTCGATATGATACGGACAACCGCCCGCTATCATCTTCAGACGCCTCATCGCGAGTGCCTATCCTCGTGAGGAGGACACTCGACTCTTCCTTTTGTAGAGGTGCCAGTAATGGCATCTGTGGAGGGACGCGATGTATCGTGTCCTTACAAAAGTGATTTCCGATGTAGCGACCTGCCTGAAACGCTCAGGTGGTATCGAATAGAATTTGGGGAGCGCGATGAGTCGCGCCCTACGGTTCTGGACGCGATCAATCGCGTCCCTACAGTATTAGCGTTTTTTGTCGGTGCCACCCTGACCGGGCTTGGGTCGTTTGGCCCCGTAGAGTGAGCGACCCCGGCGGCGCTTGCTGACGCCATCGCTGTCCAGGGTGCCGCGCACGATGTGATAACGGACGCTCGGCAGGTCCTTTACGCGACCACCGCGAATAAGCACAACCGAGTGTTCTTGCAAATTGTGTCCCTCACCAGGGATATAGGCCGTGACTTCCATACGGTTGCTCAGACGAACGCGGGCAATTTTACGCATGGCCGAGTTCGGCTTCTTGGGCGTCATAGTACGCACCTGAGTGCAGACGCCGCGTTTCTGGGGCGACCCACGCAACTCGAAAGTCTTGTTCTTCAGCGCATTGAACGAATAGCGCAGCGCGGGGGCCTTGACCTTCTCTTTCTTATGTGAACGGCCCTTGCGGATCAATTGATTGATCGTCGGCAATGAATAGTTCTCCCTATCTGATATTATTCCAGCATCATCTCGGCCAACCACAAAGGTCGTCCATACCTCATACGAGTACCGGGCGCGATAAATCGCGCCCCATACATTCTGTATCTGCGGGATACTATGGTATCATTCTTCTTCCAGACTGTCAAGTACCAGACCGAGAGTACCGGTACCATTGCTACCCGCACCCACCGCTGCCACCACTGGAGCTTGCGCCTGCGAACTGGCAACACGAGCGGCAGCGGCGGCCTGGCGAGCCAGCAGCTCTTTGCGCCGCTGCACGAAGCCGGAGCCGGCAGGGATCAGCTTGCCAATAATGACGTTCTCTTTCAGGCCCACCAGGTGATCGGTTTGCGCCTCGATGGCGGCTTCCGTCAGCACGCGGGTGGTTTCCTGGAACGAGGCCGCCGCCAGGAAGCTGTCCGTATTGAGCGACGCCTTCGTCACGCCTAGCAGCACGGTCTGCGCGGTGGCAGGCTCGCCGCCTTCCGCCAGCGTCCGGGCGTTCGTCTCCTCATAGTGGAAACGATCCACCAGGTCGTTTGGCAGCAGATCAGTATCACCGGGTTCATCCACACGCACACGCCGCAGCATCTGGCGCACGATGATCTCGATGTGCTTGTCGTTGATATACACACCGGTCGAGCGGTAGACCTTCTGCACCTCTTGCACGAGATACAGATGCACCGCCTCGCGCCCCTGGATGCGCAGGATATCCTGCGGGTCAATCAGCCCTGAGGTCAGCGGCGTGCCCGCGTGGACCTCTTGGCCCGGCGTGACGACGATGTTCGACGAGGCGGGCACCGCGTACTCGCGC
>DASTKD010000525.1:0-2532 GCA_035716135.1 Ktedonobacteraceae bacterium | reverse complement strand
TGCCCCAAACAACTCCTTTTTATTAGTGTTCTACAGCGTTAATAGCTTCTCGTAATACATACCCCGCCACCTCATATCCCCTGCCCAATCGCTCCTTTTCAGGCAAGTCGGTCAGCCACTCCCACTCGGCTTCCTCTTGTACAGTAAAATTGTCGCGCACCAGATTGGGCAATGTCCGGGGAACAAGGGGTATAGCGCGGCGATGCTCCGCGTCATGCTCGGTGCCATATACCTCAAAGACGAAACCACGCATATCATAGAGCAAAACAACGATACCCCCAACATCTACCAGGGAAAGCAAGAGGTGCAAGTGAGCGCGAATCACCCGTAACCTGAAATCTTGCGCGGCATCTTGATAGCGACGGTGCCGCTCCTGTTCGCCCAGCAGTTGTGGGGCCAGTCGCTGCACATGATCGAGGATATCAAGCAGTGGATAGCTATACAGTTGTGAAAGCACCAAGGAACTGATGACGAGGCCAAATTCTCCCTCGCCAACACTGGCAAGCGCAGGTGGGTCAGGAACGACGCATTGCTCTAAACAGTCGGCGGCAGCTTCAAACACCGCTGTCGCTCCCCGCGTGCTTAGCGTACCCCAGGATTGTTTGTCAAGCAAGGCATGTAAGTTTGTGCTGACACCACCACTAATATCCGCCTCCAGCAAGCGCACGCGTTTGCGTAATGTCGCCGAGGCGAGTTCATCACGTCCTTGTTGCATGGATGAGGCATCCAGGTCAACCAGCACGACCTCGTCCGCGGCACGAGCCAGTTCCGCCAGAGGTATCTCCGTACAAGCACCCGCTCCCAATATAACTATCCCCGCTGAGGCACCTCGCGAACGGGCTTGTAGTCCGTGACGAATCAACGTGGCGCAATGTTCCAGGTGCTGCGGACTATGTTGGCGCAGCCACTCACGCCGCTGCGCCCCCTGCGTTTGCCCATTATTATATGCCAGTGTATCCACGCGCACGGCTCTTTACCTGCCAGTATAATTTGGACGCCGTTTTTGCAGGAAGGACATTACACCCTCGCGGTGATCTTCTGTCCCTCTGGCGATATCTTGCAGCTCACCTTCCAGGCGCAGCGAGCTTTGCAGGTCGCTATCCACTGATTTATTCATCAGTTCTTTGATGAGTCCATAGGCGCGTGTTGGCCCGTTCGCCAGCCGTTGCGCCAGGGCATGCGTTGCCGCCTCAAACTCAGCTACCGGGACGCATTTGTTGACCAGCCCGATACGCTCAGCTTCTGGGCCGCTCACCTCTTCGGCTAGCAGAGCCATCTCGAGGGCTTTGCCAAAACCGACCAGACGCGGCAGGAAAAAGCCGCCACCGCCGTCAGGCACGAGGCCGATACGGGCAAACGCTTCGATAAAGCGAGCATCATCGGCGGCGATACGCAAGTCACAGGCCAGCGCAATGTTACACGAAATACCGGCGGCAACTCCACGCACGGCAGCTATGACCGGCTTGGGCATCGTGCGGATAGCCAGCACAACGCGATGATATTTTTGCAGATGCACACTCACTTTAACGGGTTCGCTGCTAGCACTCATGGCCGCGAAACTCCGCAAATCTTGCCCTGAGCCAAACCCTCGACCAGCACCGGTCAGAACGACGCAACGCACGGCATCATCTTCCGCGGCAGCATCTATCGCCTCTCCAAGTTCTTCAAGCATAACATCATTAAATGCGTTCAACACTTCGGGCCGATTCATGGTGATGGTGAGTACACCGCCATCCTGATGGACAAGCAGGTGCTGGAAATCAGTTCGCATCAAGTAATTCTCCTGTCGTGGATAATCTGCGGCAATACGATGGTAGCCAGGGAATATGTTTCCCGCCTGGACGCTACGGGTGGATGGTAGGCAAGTCCAGCATCAGAACTTCGAGCGCGGTACGTGCGTTCACATTCTGGTCCATGGCCTCCATCGTACTCAAAATGGCGCGTACCATACGCTCAGCCTCAGCCGTGCCAATTTTCGCGGCCTGTTGCTTTAAGATTGGGCGCATATCTACGTTGACGGTCAAATCGAGACACCCATTCGCTGCTAATACCATATCACGCCACCACAGTAACCACAACTCTAGCACAATACGCGCCTTGTCGCTGTCAGCACTGAGCTTCTGCGCGATCTCGAAGCGTTGCACTTTATTGACCCCTGGCAGTTTTGCCAGCGTCTCCAAGTGTGCTTTGCGCTCCAAAAGCACATCTTCATCCTCGACCGCCTGTATCGCCCAACCCATACGTCCTGCGGCCAGCGCGGCAATCAATGCGGCCTCGTCCGGCTCAACCTCCCATTGTTGTTCCAACGCGGTTTTGATCTGCGAGCTTGTGAGCAGGTGCATAGGAATGTGCTGTACCCGCGAGAGGATAGTCGGCAACAGCAGTCCTGGGTCAGAGACGGTGAGCAGGAGCACAACATCGGCCTCTGGCTCTTCCAACGTCTTTAAGAGGCAGTTGGCGGCTTGGATGTTCATCGCTTCCGCGTTCTCTATAATGAAGATGTTGCGTCGCCCCTCCAATGTCTTACGCGAG
>DASTKD010000524.1:0-6010 GCA_035716135.1 Ktedonobacteraceae bacterium | reverse complement strand
AAGGGTCGCCCCTACAATACATGAATGGTGCGGCCCCCCAAGGTAGGGGCTGGGCTTGCCCCGCCCTCCTACATTGGAGTTTGCCCTCGCCCTCCTACATTGGGACTCGCCCTGCTACTTTCCTAAACCGGTTGCAGGTTCAGGAGAACATACTCAATGTCTGGATATTCGGCGGTTCCAGGAGCCGCGTAGGGATGTTGCGCATCGGGCCAGCCAACGAATTTGGCAGTACTGTACTCATACCAGTAGGGTTCAGCCGTCAGAGGAATGCTGGGCAACTGGTTCACCATGATCTGTTGCAGCCCATCCAGAGCCTGCTGCTGCACCTGCGGGTCAGTACTTGAAGCATACTGGTCCAATAGCTTATCAGTGGCCGGGTCCATCCAGCGCTCGTAGTTGGAGGGAGCCGATTGGCCGATGGGGGCGGAGTTTGTGCTGCGCAAGAGGCCATCGTAGATGTAGTAGGGTGTGGGGCCGGGGTTGGTCCACAGGATACCGGCGTCATATTGCCCGTTACCCAATGCAGTCGTAAAGGCGTCATTGGACATGGCGCTCACTGTGGCGTTGATGCCTGCTGCTTGCAGGTCCTTTACCATCACCTGGCAGTCTGCCACATAGTCAGTATAGCCACTGACTACAATGATGTTGAACGCCAACTGCTTGCCATTTTTGGCATAGAAGCCATCGGAACCTTTGGTCCACCCATCGCTCTCCAGCACTTGACCCGCCTGGGAGGTATTCTGCGTAAACTGCATACCGGCAAACTGCGGATCAATGTAACTCTTAATCGTCTCTCCTACCAATCCGGTTGGATTGGCTGGAGGCTCGTAGCCATCTTCGCCAAGTTTCGAGATGGTCTCGCGGTTGAGCGCGAGACTAACGGCTTTACGCACCTGCAAATCGTTGAAAGGCGCTTTCGTTAGATTGAGGTAGAGCATCACATCGTCGCTGCTGGGGAACCAGTAGTGATTGTGTTGCTTATCCAGAGCTATATAGGTCTTATCAAGGTTAGGCACAAACAGATTCGTCCAGTCAATCTGACCCTTTTGCAATGCCAGTTCCGCGCTTTCGTTGGAAGAATAGGCCGGAATCTTGACCTCATCCACCTGTGGCTTGCCAGCCTGCCAGAATTTAGGGTTCTTGACCAGGTCGACCAGTTGTGGGGTAAATGATTTGACGATATACGGGCCAGTACCAACGGGATTGGGATCAGCATACTGCGAAGGATCGCCCTTGACGCCCGACCAGGTATGTTTAGGCAGCATAAAGACCTGCCCGCCCAGAATCCATACGATAGGATTGAAGGGCTTGCTCAGAGTCACCAGGACCGTGCTGGCATCGGGCGCGCTCACATCTTTAACCGCTGCGCCAATACCTGTCAGATCGATGGAGGGATTTTTTAAGATCAGATTGAGCGTAAAGACTACATCATCGCTGGTGAAAGGCTGCCCATCCGACCAGACCACACCCTGGCGCAAATGGAAGGTGATACTTTGCGCATCGCTCGCCAGTTGGTAGCTGGAAGCCAGCCACGGCTTGATAGTGCCATCCAGGCGGTTGACATTGAGCAGCGTTTCATAGATCAAGCCCTGTGTGCCGCTAATCACACTGGCCGTATTATACGGGTTAAAGTTGCGGGTATACGCATCCTGTTCATTCGCCAGCATGGTGAGCGAATTTGGATGCAGGGGCCTCTTGTTGTTCGTGCTATTACTTCCGCCACAGGCCGCGACCACCATCGAGAGGAGCAGCAGGAATGATACCAGCATCATTGCCTTTTTCCTCTGTGCGAATAAAGCAGTGTGAGTCATGGACAACCTCCTTAAATAACATCATTACCTGTCGTCGTTGAAACCGGGATTTGAAAGTTCGCTCCACAGGATGCACGCACTATAAGGTTGGTCTGAAGGAGAATACGAGCTGGCTGCGTCTCTTCCCTGGCCTTACTGGCGGCCCTTGCCGCGCTGTACGGGTTGTCGCGCGGAACATCGAGCAAGGAGAGCAATAGCTTCAGGCCCTGCTCTCCCATTTCATAGTAAGGCTGCCGCACGGTAGTAAGCGGCGGGTACACATGCATGGAGGGGGAATCGTCGTCAAATCCTACCAGAGCAATGTCGCGTGGAATAGACAGCCCGTATTCTTCAGCCGCCGAGATCACGCCGTAGGCCATCTGGTCGGTGGCCGCGAAAATAGCGGTGGGGCGCTTCTCAGGCGGCAGGGCGAAGAGTTTACTCGCGCAAGCGCGGCCACTGGGCGGCATAAAATCGCCCTCAAGCACGAGTTCGGCGTCCGGGGTTATGCCAGCTTCGAGCAACGCTCTACGGTAGCCTTCATAGCGTTCGTGCGAAGCAAGGTAGACCGATGGTCCCGCGATATGCGCGATACGTTGATGACCGAGCTTGATAAGATGCCGGACAACCGCGTAAGCGCCCGTCAAATTATCAACGCTGACCGATGGAGTCGTCTGTACTCGCTGGTCATCCACAATTACTACCGGAAAGCCCTGGTTGTAGAGACGGGTCAACTCTGACGAAGCAGTACCGGGGAAAACCGCCAGTAAGCCCGCTGTCAATTGCGTCGCCAGCACGCGATTGATAACTTCGCTATGATCTCGCTCGATATCAGCATTCTTAATGCTATACAGCACCAGTTCATAACTGGTCTCCTCAAGCACATCGGCCACGCCGCGCATCAATTCCGGGATGAGCGGCCAGCTAAACGACGGGATAAGCATCCCGATTAATTGCCGACGCCCGCTGGCTAGCCCCGCAGCAGCCATGCTGGGAATAAAGCTCTGCTCGTCGATGATGCGCAGAATACGCTCGCGCGTGGCAGGATTAACATCTGGCCTGTTGTTTAATACACGCGAAACCGTCGCCTTCGTTACCCCTGCCAGTTTCGCTATATCCTGAATTTTCAGTTTAGTAGGTTTTTCCTGCATAGATAACACACCCTCTTCACTAATCCGAACCAGCAAAATATTCGTAACCGTTCCCGTTACCGTTACCGGAACCGCTTACGAATAAGTATACTGATGAAGCAGAGCGATGTCAATAGCGAATTTACAGGCAAAGCTCCTTATTCACGAACAGAGTAGCGGATGCGGTGTTATAATAGGCCATGTTTCTAAGCTGATGTGCTACTCTGGTGAAAGGCAGGCAATTAAACAACATGGCCTATCGCGCACTATTTGTCTCAAATGATCCGCTCAATTATTTCTTGCAAACCAGTGATGAAGGCCCACACTTGCGCGTGTCGGATGTGGTAGTACGGGCCAATCTTGATCCTGGTCAGATATTTTCTCGTTTCATCCGCCTCGCTACCAATAGCCAGTGGAGCCACTCTTCTTTGCTCTATTTGATAAACGACCCGCCAAATGGGTTTGACAATACGTTTCTCGTTGAAGCTATGACGACCGGTGTGCGCGTGGCAAGCTGGCGTAACGAGGTTCTGCCGTACAATACCTTCACGGTTGGCATCAAACGACTGCGTTTAGACTGGTATGTAGAAACGCCGCGCGAGACTGGCAAGCACGATGCTACCGACCCGGAAGACGTGATAGGCATCGATTACCTGCGCCACATACGCGGGATGGCTATCGATCAGGTGAATAACCTGTATGACCACAATGTTGTCTGGGAACTGACCTCACTCTACATCGAACGCATCGCTCGAGAGCACCTGGCACATATCCCGCTGATCGCTGAGGCAGCGGCAGGCGCGGCCAATATGTTCAAGCACTGGGATGAAGCCGCTTCTAAAACAGACCCGATGTTCCGTTTCATTTGCAGCGGATTAGTGCAATACAGTTTTTTCGAGGCATTGCGTGTGCGTATCAACAACGACCTGGCGATTCCCGCGCACCGTGACGCGGCCATGAGCAATCTGAGCAACCTGCACCGCGTCATTTTCCGCTCCGACCCACAACAGGTCATCCCCACCTATATCCAGCAGGTGCAAAGCGGCAAGTTGAAGCTGAGCGATCCCGTTCCTGGCGATGTACTCAACCTGCTCCAGACATCCACGCCCGCCGATTTCAACGATAGCCCCAACCTGGAATGGCGCTATATCATCAAAGAGGGCATGGTATGGCAAATTCAGCCCGCGCCCAACAACTACATTCCTGCCAGTCAGGACGAGAGCAATGTGCTGGCGCTGATGCGCCCGGCACACCCGGCGAAATAATTTTACATGAGCGGCCCCCAGCCGTCACGATGGATAAAACTTGTATATGGTTGGATTCAGGCATATAATAAGTATGCCGTTCCTCTGATAGTGGAATTAGTATGCCTGAACAGGAACCATTACGAGCGAGGGGGTACACCCACATGACGGACCGCTCAGGACAACAACTGGGGCATTATCGCCTCCTTCGCCAACTGGGACGCGGGGGCTTTGCCGATGTGTACCTGGGCCAGCATCTTTATCTGAATACCACAGTCGCAATCAAAGTCCTGCAAACTCACCTGGCCGCTAATGATTTACCCGATTTCATAAATGAAGCCCGTACCATCGCGGGTTTATCACATCCACATATTATTCGTGTGCTTGATTTTGGACTGGAAGACGAAGTCCCTTACTTAGTGATGGAGTATGCTCCTAATGGCACGCTGCGCCAGCGCTACCCCAAAGGCACGCGCCTCTCACTGGCAGTCGTTTTGCCGTTTGTACAGCAAGTAGCCGAAGCTCTGGAATACGCGCATCAAAGGCATTTAATCCACCGCGATGTCAAGCCGGAAAATATGCTGCTTGGGTCAAATATGGAGGCGCTCTTAAGCGATTTCGGCATCGCCCTCATCACCCAGACTTCGCGCCAGCACTCGCAGCATGACGTAGTGGGAACAGCAGCTTATATGTCGCCTGAACAGCTTCAGGGCAGGCCACAACCGGCCAGCGATCAATACGCGCTGGGCATTGTTGTTTATGAATGGTTAGCTGGCGACTTACCGTTTCGCGGCACCTTTACCGAAGTAGCCAGCCAGCATGTGCTAACGCCTCCGCCGCCGTTGCGTCAGAAGATACCGGACATTCCATATGAAATTGAGTCGGTTATTCAAACGGCCCTGGCGAAAGACCCACAGCAGCGTTTTGCTTCGACTACGGCCTTTGCAAACGCGCTGGCACAGGCTTATCACGTACCAAACAGCTTCAACATGAACGAGGAAAACACACCAACCCTGATGGTAACACCTCCGCAACCAGCACCTGTATCTTTCACCCCCATACCACCGCCACCACCACTATCCTCTCTTGCGCCAGAATATCAATATCGTATGGACTCTCCTCCTCTTCAACACACTCAGGCAGTCGTATATCACCATACCGAAGAGCCGGGCAAATCGAAACAGGGCATGCCGCGCCGCACCTTCTTCATTGGGCTCGCTTTTGTGGCTATAGGAAGTGGCATTACAGGTGTGTTACTTTACGAGCATTTCCAGTCTTCCAGCGCGCAGGCAGTACCAAAACCTACGCCTGGCGCATCTTCTACTAAACAGCCAGCGACAACAACAACCACTCCTGGAAATACTCCAACTTCTAACGTCCTGGGAAACACGCTTGCAGTTTACACGGGACATAGCAACCAGGTCACAACGGTAGAGTGGTCGCCCCACAATGCGCTACTCCTGGCATCTGGCAGTGAAGATAAAACAGCGCGCATCTGGAGTTATACTAATCTCAACAGTGCTATACAGCACCAGCAAGCTAATCAGATATATTCGCTAACATGGTCTCCTTCCGGTCAGTTCATTGCCTCTGGCGGTGAGAACCCCACTATTGATGTATGGGATACTACAAACGGCAACACAGCCTTCACTTATACCGGACATAGTCAACCAGTCTACAGCGTAAAGTGGTCACATGATGGGTCGCGCGTCGTCTCTGGCGGCAGCGATAATAGCGCACAGGTTTGGAACGCGAGTGATGGAAGCCCTATTGTGTCCTACACGCAACATACCAAAACGGTCTGGGCGCTGGCATGGTCGCCCGATGGGTCGCGCATTGCTTCCGC
>DASTKD010000523.1:0-11014 GCA_035716135.1 Ktedonobacteraceae bacterium | reverse complement strand
CGTGATTCCGCCGAGGTTTGATGATGCCCCGCCGAATTACGTAAACCGCACGAGGACAAGCACAAGGCCCCCACCCTTCCCCTCATCCACCCCTTGTCCCTACAGGGCGGGGACGACATCTACTTTAATGCGATATGCACTATATAGCCCTGCCTCCCGTCACTTCCAGCACGATGCCGGAGACGTAGTTGGCGAGGGGCGAGGCCAGGAAGAGTACAGGGCCTGCCGCCTCTTCGGGTGTGCCGGGGCGACCGAGTGAGATGGTCATGGCGGCCAGGCCGCGCATGTTTTCAGGGACGCCCAGGGCGACCTCCTCGCCGTCGCGCTGGATTTTCTCGGCGGTCTCTTTGGCGGCGGTCAGGCGCGTCTCGATGAAGCCGAAGCAGGCGCAGTTGACCTGCACGTTGTAACGGCCCCATTCTTTTGCCAGCGTCTTCGTCAGGCCGATGATGCCCGCTTTGGCGGTTGAGTAATTGGCCTGCCCTGCATTGCCGTAGACGCCCGAAACGGAGGTGATATTGACCACTTTACGCGGGTTGGCGCGGCCATTGGCGGCAGCTTCTTTTTTAGCAGCATCGCGGATGAAGTGCGAGGCTTCGCGCAAAATACGGAATGGCGCGGTGGTATGCACGTCCATAATGGCGTACCACTGCTTATCGGTCATGTTCTGGATGACGGCATCCCAGGTGTACCCGGCATTGTTGACGAGGATGTCGATGCCGCCAAAAGCATCAAGCGTTCCTTTTATAAGTCGCGCGGGAAAGGAGGGATCGGTTACGTCGCCGGGGATGACGGCGGCCTGCCCGCCCGCGCTGCGAATGGCGGCGGCGGTCTCCTCTGCCGGGTTGGGATCGAGATCGCTGACGATGACCAGCGCGCCATTGGCGGCGAACAACTGCGCGGTTGCCGAGCCGATGCCGCGCCCGGAACCGGTGATTATGGCTACTTTGCCATCAAGCATTCCCATGTTGTATGTACTCCGTTCTCACTTATTCTCGATGTGGCAGCGCGGCTACAAATGTGCCGCTGGCTTTTACGTCGCCGTTCTGGTCGGCGGCCTGCGTTTTGCCGGCGATGTAGGCGATGCCATCGGTTTCGTATTTTCCGGTAATGGTGCCGGTGCAGGTAATTACGTCTTCCAAATGCGTCATGCCTTTGAAGCGCACGCCGAATTTGCGCAGCGCGGTTGGCCCGACATAATCACTGAGCAACTGGCCGATGAAGCCCATGATGAGCATACCGTGCGCGATGATGCCACCGGTGCCGATCAATTCGCCAATTTTGGGGTCGGTGTGCAGCGGGTTGAAGTCGCCGGACGCGCCAGCGTAGCGCACCAGTTGCAGGTGTGTCACGGGCGCTTTCACCAGTTTAGGAATCTCGTCGCCCACCTGTACATCTTCGTAATACAGCTTTATGGGAGTCTGAGCATTGCTGGTCATAGGGGATTCTCCTTTTCCTTTACTCGCGCACAACGATGACCTGGCGCGCTTTCAGGACGGACGCGCCGTGCTGGTTGGTATACTGCACTTCTGTAGTGATAATATCCATCGATGCGCCCGATGATCCCTGGCGCGTTTTGCCGTCCACAATGGTGAAGACGCCGGTAAGGGTGTCTCCGGGATGAATGGGCGCGAGATATTCGTACTCTTCCTCGCCAAGCAGGATGCGCATGACGTTGATGCCCGCGCTTACAAGCTGGCCGACCATCTTGCGATTGCCCGAGAAGGTGAAAGTAGTGGGTGTGGTTGGATAGATTGGCACATCGTCGTAGCCAGCCGCCTGCGCCTCCGCTTTGCTCGAGTAGACAGGGTTTTCGTCTCCAATGGCTAGCGCCAGTTCGCGGATTTTGCCGCGCTCAACTTCGATGCTGAATGGGGGGAAGCTGCGGCCAATGATACTTTTGTCGAACATATTTGCTCCTTATCGTGTCAACTGGCTCTGTTTTGTATACATAGTATCTTGTTTGGATGATGGCATTGTCAAGAGTCATTATCTGATGCTTCCCTCTAAAGCCTCAAGATGACTGCATCCGGGTACGTGGGCGGCTGCGTGCGGGAGATTCTTCGCTTCGCTCAGAATGACATTTCCCAGGACTGTCATTCTGAGCGAAGCGAAGAATCTCTCGTTCCTTTTGGGCAATCGCCAGCCATTACGTTTTGTTTTATAATGGAGACCACAAAATAATAGCCCATTCAGTCAGGAAGAGGATTGACAAACACATGGATATTTCGAGCGACGAAATTGTGGCGATGATTAATAGTACGAGGGCGGGGTCGGTGTGGGAAGTACTTGATATTACGCTGGTGTCGGCGGAGAAGGATCGGGTGGTGGCGACGATGCCGATTGGACCTAATCATCGCCAGCAGGTTGGATATTTGCATGGCGGCATTTCTATTACGCTGGCCGAGTCGATTGCTTCGCTCGGTACGGTTTTGAATATCGACGCCAGCAAGCAGATGGCTTTCGGATTGGAGATCAACGCCAATCACCTGCGGCCTAAACGCGATGGACAATTGACCGGGATAGCCACGCCCATTCATCGCGGGCGCACGACGCAGGTATGGGATGTGAAAATCACCGATGAGAACGATAAGCTGATCTGCGTTTCGCGCTGCACGATTGCCGTTGTCAATCGACCACCGGAAAATGGCAGTCCGTTTGCCAGGAATTTGCCCAGTTTTGGTTAGAGGTCGGTTGGAGAAAAAAGCTCCACTTGCTCCCAGGGCGTCGCGTGTCCCTGCGCCCAGAGCGATTGGAAGGTCTCATCGCCCAGTTGTTCGCGCACCTGAGTGACAGCAGCTACGTAGGTGGCGCGATAGACGGGCGGCATGGGAGCGACGATAGCGGCTCGCAGGGTGGCGGCGGTTCCCCATAATGGTACCGCTTGCTCTGGCTTGCCCTGTGCCATCGCAAATTCTCCTGCCCGCTCCAGACATCTTGCCACCGTTTCTTTCGCGCCAAGGGTGCGTAACAATTCCCAGCTTTCGGCATAGGCTGCCTGCGCGGCTTCGTTCTCATCTTGACACGCTGCCAGCCGCGCAAGAGAGATAAGCGCGTCTGCCGCGCCCGAACGGTCGCCCACTGCTTTGAAGGTCGCCATGCTCTCGAGTAGCATCGAACGCACTTGCGCGCGCTCTTCGTCGCCTTGCATCAGCAAGATTTCCGCCAGTAGGGTTTGTGCATAGCCCAGGAAGCGATGATTTCCCACTGCTTTGAAGTGTGCCATGCTCTGTTCGGCCAGCGTTTTCGCCTCGGCGAGATCGCCCCGCGAAAGAAATACTAAGAGCGACTTATTGCAAAGCGCAAAAGCGATGCCATTCTGCTCCCCCGATGCGCTATAGACCGCTAGATTCTCTTCAAGCAGCGCGCGCGCCTTGCTAAAATCGCACTGCGCCAGGGCTATTTGCGCTAACGCACTGCGTGTAGAAGCTGCTCGTCGTATATCTCCGCGCTCGCGGTAGATCGTCATGGCCTCTTCAAGGAGGCGGCGCGCAATCTTATAGTTATTTTTAGCCAGGGCGAGATTCCCCTGCAAGCGCAGGATGTTTGCCATGCCGGCTCTCTCTCCACTTGCGCGGAAGAGGGATTGGCTTTCGCGCAAGAACAGCTCCGCGCCCTCCCTGTCGTCCTGTAATAACGCCAGAAAACCAGCGCCATGCAGAACCTGGGCGCGTATAGATGGAGCAGCTCCGCGACTGTTAGCAAGGATGCGCTCCACATAAGTCATGCCCTCTTTGAAGTATCCGCGTATCTCCCAGTATCCCATCAGCGTGGCACAAAGCCGTAGCCCCTGCTCCACCCGTTCAGTCTCCTCCTCCGTGCCTTTTGAGAGCCATTCGAGAGCGGCGCGCACGTTTTCATAGTCCTGATCGAGCCGATCAAGCCAGCGTACCTGTTCAGCGCCGAAGAGCAGAGGTACGATATGCTCCATCCACGCGAGATAATAAGCGGCATGGGCAGCGCGTATGCTTGCCAGTTCTCCCGCTTCCGTCAATTGCTCTATGCCAAATTCACTCAGCGTCTGCAGCAACCAGTAGCGTGTGTCGCTTTCTTCCTGCCCCCGGTGTTGCACCATGCTTTTGTCCACCAGCGCCACCAAAACCTCCATCACCGTGTCTCCGGCTGAGCATACCTGGCTTGCCGCTTCCAGCGTGGCCCCACCGGCGAAAACGGCCAGCCTGCGAAACACGCGCTGCTCGGCGGGTTCCAACAGTTGATAGCTCCAGGCGATGGTTTCGCGCAAGGTCTGCTGGCGCATCGGGGCATCCTGCATCTGGCCTTGCAAAACAGAAAAGCCTTTCTCCAGTTGCGCAAGCACTGCAGGGGCGGAGAAATGGCGCATACGGGCCGCCGCCAGTTCGATAGCCAGCGGGATACCGTCCAGCCGCGCGCAAATACCCGCGACCGCTGTAGCATTGGCGCTGGTTAGATGGAAATTCGCCGCCACCGCTCGCGCGCGCTGCACAAATAGCGCGATGGCCGCGAAACTCGACAACTTCTCCAGGTCGCGCCATGACGCGCGATCGGGTAATGGCAGAGGAGGGACCTCAAAAAGGTGTTCGGCCTGCACATGCAGCAGTGCGCGGCTGGTAATCACTATCTTCAACTGTGGGCAACTCGCCAGCAAACTGGCAACCTGGCGGCGCGCCGGCAAAAGCTGTTCAAAGTTGTCAAGGATGAGCAGGAACGGCGCGTCTCGCAGCGCCGCCTGCACCTGCTCGATCAGTGGCGCGTCTTTTCCTTCCTGTCCGCCCGACACTCCCAGCGCACCGGCAATGGCAGGTACCACGCCATCAACGTCGCTCAACTGGTCCAGTGGCACAAAGCAAACGCCGCCCGCAAAGCGCTGCGCCACCTCTGTAGCGACTTGCAAGGCCAGGCGCGTTTTACCCACGCCTCCCGTACCGAGCAACGTGAGCAGGCGCACATCTGGCCGATTCAGCAGCCTGGAGATGGCCGCGACTTCCTGCTCGCGCCCGATGAATGAGGTGGACGCCGAAGGAACGTTATAGAAGGCGCGTTGAGAACCGGCGATGGCGAGTGGAGGGAACTCGGCGGGCAAATCGGGTACGACCAGTTGGAAGAGGTGGGACAATCCAGCAATATCTTTGAGGCGATATTCACCGAGATCGCGCAGCGTCACCCCGTCAGCAATCTCGTCCGCCACCAGGTCACGAGTCACCTGGGAGAGCAATGTTTGGCCGCCATAGGCCGCGCTCATGATACGGGCGGCATGATGCACGTCCAGGCCGATATACCCCTCTTCCACGGGCTTAGGCTCGCCCGTATGGATGCCGACACGCACGCGCACACTCGCACTATCGGGCCAGTGAGTAGTGAAAAGGGCGCGTTGAGCAGTTATGGCCGAAGAAATAGCCTCAGTAGCGCGTTCAAATACCACGAAGAAGGCATCTCCCTGCGTATCGACTTCGTAGCCGTGTTCCTGCTGGAAGGCCATGCGTAGCAAACGGCGACACTCTTTGAGTACGTCAGCATAGCGATCTCCCAGTTGTTGGAGCAGGCGTGTAGACCCCTCGATGTCAGTGAAAAGTAAGGTTACTAAGCCAGTTGGAAACTCACGCACACGATCCTCCTTGATTTATTACCGGATAGCGGGCGGCAAGGGAAGATTTTTTCGCCAGTCGTTTCCGTGTCGCGCAAAGCTTACGGCCAGGCCACCGCGAATGCCATTGGGTTTGATGTATGCCTGGTCCATGGCGTAGCGAGCAAGGACGTTGGTGAGAATGATGGCTCCGGCGGGAAGCAGGCGCGCGCGTTCAACCTGCATATCATAGTCATGCACGATTTCTTTCGCGGGTTTCTTTAACAGTTGGTGCAGCGCATGATGCAGGCCATCGCGCGTCACAATATGCTTCGTTGGATCTGCTGTGAACTGGAGCAGGTGATCGGCGCTGCCTCCCATGAGGATCGCGCTGTGCGGCGTAAGCACGATGGGCAGTGTATTTACCAGGACAGAAACGTGATCATTCAGAGCCTGTATCTCTTCTATAGTGGGAGGGTCATGTGCCAGGAATTGTTGCGTCATATTGCCAGCGCCAACTGGCAGCGATTTCGCAAAGGCAGGCGCAGCGCCTTCACCCTGGATCGCCTGTGTGCTACCGCCCCCGCTATCCACGACCAGCAAGGGAATCTGTGGTACTGGCGGAAAAGTTGCCTGGCAATAATCCAGGCCGGCTTCTTCCTGGCCCGAAATAAGCGCCGCTTCAATGCCCAGCGTGCTGCTGACGAGATCAATGAAGGTCGGGCCATTGGTTACTTCGCGCATGGCCTCGGTAGCGATGGCGATAAGCGTGCTGGCCCCGGCTTTACGCGCGACGCTTACCAGTGTATCCAGGTCTTGCAATGCCTCGCTCAACGCCTTGACGGGAATCACCCCACCTTTCACCGTGCCGACCAGTTCGGCCAGCATGGATTGATTGACACGTCTTTCAAACGTGCTAACGCCATCGGTGACGGCAACCAGCAAATGAATATCGTTGCTGCCAATGCTAATGACGCCGATCGGCTCTTTCTCTGCCATGACCGCCCTCCTGTGTCCTCTCTTTCCGGGAAGAGGCGAGTAAACTTCTTCTACCTGTATTCTATATGATCTCGTCTCGGGTGACAACAATTACATTGAACCCTCCCGTCCCTCTAATACGTGCATAAAGGAGAGAATCGACACGGCTATCAGTTCTGAGAAAGAGCCGTCTCGCTTCCTGGCAATTGTTTGCCTTTTGAAGCATTGCCCGCGCCTGGGAATGCTCCAAATGAAGAAGTTTCTATGTTGCACGAAGGAGATCGACATGCAAAATGTAACGACAAGGCGAGCGCGCCCATTGGGCATCACTATCATTGCCATCATTATGGCTATCCAGGGCATTCTAGCCATTATCGGCGGCATTATCCTGATAGGCACAGCCGCGTATAGCACGCTGGGCATCATTACCCTGATCCTCGGCGTCATCTACCTCATCCTGGCGTGGGGGTTGTGGACGCTACAAACCTGGGCATTCTGGGGAACGGTCATCTTTGAGATACTGACGATCATTAACGGTATCTTTGGGATTGGACGGGGCGTACCATCAACCGGCATCCTGAGCCTCATTTTTGCCGTTGTTGTGCTGATCTACCTGTTCGCCGACCGCCACGTGCGCGCGGCATTCCGCACCTGAGATGCATTCAACCAGCTTGTGTAGAAGTCCTCTCGCATAGCGCGGGAGGATTTTTTATTAATGAGCCGCTAAAGCCCTGTGCTATAATGTATGTCAATATGAACATCAGGGTATTGGGAGGGAGAAGCACGACATGCCCGGCAATGACGAGAACGAAACTGTACAGGATGAGCAGGACGATAAGCGACCGCTTGTAGCGTGCATTACGGTAGGTCTATTTCAGGAAAATTGTTATTTGTATGCCTGTCCTGTCACACATGAGGCGGTGATTATAGACGCGGGGGATGAAGCGCCGCTCATTTTGAGTCGTATCGAAGAGTTAGGTTTCATTCCGAAATATATCCTCAATACGCATGGACACATCGACCATATCTGCGCTATCGATGAGGTGAGCGCGGTGTATCCGGTGCCGTTTGCTATCCATGCTGACGACGTGTATATGCTCAGCGAGGAACGTACCGCGCAAATGTATGGGCGCAAAGCGCCCCTCGTAAAGCGCCAGCCGGATATGCTCTTAAAAGAGGGAGACCATATCACCTTTGGTACGTTGACGCTCGATGTGTTGGAGACGCCCGGCCATACGCGCGGCGGCGTTTGTTTCGTGAGCGCGCCCTACTGCGTGTTTAGCGGGGATACGCTTTTCCAGCGCAGCATCGGGCGCACCGATTTCGAGGGCGGCGATTATGAGCAGCTTCTGACCTCAATCCGCGAGAAATTGTATACGCTGGATGAAGACCTGGTAGTGTTTCCGGGACATGGCGAACCTACCACCATCGGCGAAGAAAAATATGAAAACCCATTTGTGACTGTGGAGGAATAACAATTTGGCAACCATTTGTGTGATTGGCACAGGCTACGTAGGTCTGGTGACTGGTACCTGTTTTGCCGACCTGGGCAACCGTGTAACCTGTGTGGATATTATCTCGGAAAAAATTGAACGCCTGAAAGAGGGCGTTTTGCCTATCTATGAGCCGGGCCTGGAAGAGATGGTCGAGCGCAATGTGAGCGCGGGTCGCCTGCAATTCACTACCAGCTATAGCGAGGGACTTGATAACGTTGATTTTATTTTTATCGCGGTAAACACACCCACCAATGTTACGACACAGGGCGGCGCGGATATGCGCTATGTGGAGAACGCGGCGCGCAGCATCGCGCAGGAACTGGATCATTACGCTATCATCATCAATAAAAGCACAGTGCCTGTGGGCAGTGGCGACGTGGTGACGCGCATCATTCGCAAAAATCTGAACCGTCCCGACGCGCAATTTGCCGTCGTCTCCAATCCTGAGTTTTTACGCGAAGGCTCCGCTATTCAGGATTTTCAGATGCCCGACCGTGTGGTGCTTGGCTCATCTGACGAGGAGGCGGCGCGCAAAGTCGCCACGCTTTATCTGCCCTTACGCGCGCCCATCGTGATTACCGACCTCTACACGGCGGAAATGATTAAATACGCATCAAACGCCTTCCTGGCAACCAAGATTTCCTTCATCAACGAGATCGCGCAGATTTGCGAACGCCTGGGCGCGGATGTCAAAGAGGTCGCGGCAGGTATGGGCTATGATAAGCGCATCGGACGCGCCTTCCTGGATGCCGGACTTGGATTCGGGGGGAGTTGTTTTCCGAAAGACGTGCGCGCATTGGCTTATATGGCCGATGAAGCTGGATTACACCCACAACTGCTGAGCGCAGTTATGGAGATCAATCAGGATCAGCGCCGCCTGGTTGTCACCAAGCTGAGTTCCATTCTCGGCACGTTGCGCGGCTGTACGATTGGCGTGCTGGGGCTGGCCTTCAAACCCAACACCGATGATATGCGCGAAGCCGCCTCGGTTGACATCATTCGCTGGGTGACGAGTCAGGGCGCGGACGTGCGCGTCTACGACCCTGTCGCCACTACAACCGGGCGCGAGGCGTTGGAGCGCGAAGGCGTGCGCATGGAGCAGGTGCAGTTCTGCTCGGATGCCTACGAAGCGGCGCAGGGCGCGGACGCCCT
This sequence comes from Ktedonobacteraceae bacterium, assembly GCA_035716135.1. Lineage (GTDB taxonomy): Bacteria > Chloroflexota > Ktedonobacteria > Ktedonobacterales > Ktedonobacteraceae > CF-113. Next base: position 1,846 of record DASTKD010000523.1, on the reverse strand, counting down.
GGTAATTGTTACCGAGTGGAACGAATTCAAATCGCTGGATATGCTGCAAATCCGCGCTGCCATGCGCCGCCCGGTAGTGATCGATGGCCGCAACGTCTACGAAGCGCCGGAGATGAACCGTCTGGGCTTCATCTATCGCGGTATGGGGCGCGGCACCGGCCCGGCCCCCTCGGTGCTGCCCGCCGGAGACAGCACCACCTCGCAACAACTCATCGGCGAGGGGAACGGGAAATAAACATTTATGGACGATGACACCCCCATGATCTTCACCCCTCTGGTACGCCAGCCCGGCGTACCTATACCCGACTGGCTATTCGGACCCGGCGGTGTGGCCGGACTGCGCGCGCCGCTGCATGTGCCACAGGGCGTCAATGTGGCGGTGGGCATCGACATTATCGAGGTTGAGCGCGTGCGCAAGGTCTTTGAGCGACACGGGGAACGCTTCCTCACGCGCGTCTTTACCGAGATGGAGGCGCGCCAGTGCCGGGGCAAGGCGACGCGGCTGGCCGGGCGTTTCGCCGCCAAAGAAGCCATCAGCAAGGCTCTTGGTACCGGCCTGCACGGCGTGGCATGGCGCGAGATGGAGGTGGTGCAACTGCGCAGCGGTCGCCCAACCGTCACCCTGCATGGCAACGCCAAACGCCGCGCCGAACTGCTCGGCATCAGCGCCTTCGATGTAAGCATTGCTGATTTGCAGACCTTTTCGATTGCCATTGCGGTGGCGATTCAGACTTCAATATCTACCTCTGGATCATAGTATGAGAGCATTATTACAGCGCGTAACCCGCGCCAGTGTGACCGTTGACGAACAGGTGATTGGCGAGATTGGGCCTGGTTTATTGATTTTGCTGGGCATCGGGCATGGAGATGGCGACACACAGACCAAAACTATGACGGAGAAAATCGTCCATTTGCGTATATTTGAGGATGACGAGGGCAAGATGAACCGCTTGCTGCTCGATACTGGCGGACAGGCCCTCGTGGTTTCGCAATTCACACTGTATGCCGATGCGCGTAAGTGTAAATTTTAGCACTGATAGCTGCACAAGTCTATACCACGTACTATCAGAGTAGTCGGCTTTCGACTAATGGATTTTTCTCTACTAGAATAGAGGTACTAGTGAAGAGCTATGTTGTTAATCTTCATACTTATTCTCGTTAATATTGGTGGGGACTATTCTCTATTTTCGATTGTAAAACCAGAAGGTGAAAGTCTATGTGAGCCTCTCGGGCCGAGATGGCTGCGTGAATCCATTAATCCAATAGCGCTGATCGAACATTGGTGACACGCCGAGGGCAATAGACATGATCACGTCATCATCGAACAAGTAGAACTTGGCGACCGCTACGGTGAACTCAGAAATAAGAACAGGACCGATGAGGTGCCAGGATACGATCCAAACTGCAAGAACTGCTTCAAAGGCATGACCTGCCAGGGCAATGGCTGGATGTATACGACGCGAATCGTGGATCCGAAAAAGCTGGTAAGGGATCCGGATATCCCTTTGGCAGGGTGATCGTCTTCGTCTTCCTATCAGGACATGAAACTAACAAAATAGTATTAGTTAACGTGAGTTCTGGATAAGCAGACCCTCCTCCGATGAGCTAAGATAGGAGCAAAACCAACCGCTTCTATCAGATCATCGGAGGGATCTTGCCATGAGTGTACTCGAAGTGTTTTGTGCTGTCGATGATTTCATGCTCAGCTTTGCGCCACAACTGCAAGCCATGCAACTGGCCGCAGGCAAGCAGCGCGAGCGGGCAGGCCAACTCTGCCCAAGTGAGGTGATGACTATTCTGATTCACTTTCACCAGTCGCATTATCGCACCTTTAAAGCCTATTACA